>JALRGB010000147.1 GCA_023253575.1 Verrucomicrobiales bacterium | reverse complement strand
CAATCCATCCTTCCCGCTGCGCTATGCGCACATGGTGATGGGCTGCTACCTCACGACGGCCTTTGCGGTCGCCGGCATGTCCGCCTGGATGCTGCTGCGCCATCCGCACGATGCGCCGGAGGCGAAGCTCGCCGCCTCGCGGGGTGCCTCCTCCATCCTCCTCTCCCTCTTGGTCGCCAGTCCCCTGCGGGCCGCCGAACTGCGCGGCCGCATCATCGATGCCGTCACCGGCCAGCCGGTGGCCGCTCGCCTTTACCTGAGCGATGAATCAGGCCGATGGCATCAGGCCCGAAGCAACGACCCCGCCGGCCGCGCCCTCGCTTACGCCGTCGAACGCCCAGCCACCCGCAGCTCGGAGGTCCATACCACCCTCTCGGCTCATCCGTTTCACGCCGACATCCCGCCCGGAAAAATCACGGTGCGCGTCGAACGCGGCCTCGAATACCAAGCACAGGAACTAACCGTCGATCATTCCGACCAGGGATCGACGGTGTCCATCAGCCTGACCCGTTGGACTGACCTGCAAAAAAAAGGATGGTTTAGCGGCGATGTTTTTCTACACCGACCGCTGGCCGACTGCGCTCATCTCGCTCTCGCTGAGGACGTCAACGTTCTGTTTCCCATTCATTACTGGACCACGGAAAGCGGTCTACCGCCGGCTTCAGGCAACCGCACCATTTCCGGACCAACGCCCGAACCAGTGCTCCAGATCGCCGATTCCACCCATGTCATCTGGCCGCTAAACACCGAGGTGGAATTGTTCACGGTCGACGGCCGCGCCCACATGCAGGGGGCGTTCTGGGTCTTTGGGCATCGCGCTCCGCTGACCGCCGCCGTCCCGCCGCTCGGACCGGTGGCCAGCCAAATCAAAGCGCACGGCGGTCATATCGACACCGAAAAGCCGAATTGGCCATGGACGGTCATGCTCATTCCCACGCTGCAACCGCGGTTTTTTCGACTATTGAACAACCATCATTGGCGGACGGCATTCGGCACTGGATCATGGAAACCGGTCGATGCACCCGGGTGGATGCAGTGCGAGCGCGACCCGCAACAGAACCTGACGGAGGATGGATGGACGACGTTCGGTCTGCGGCTTTATTATGCTCTATTGAATTCCGGATTCCGGCTGGTTCCGACGGCCGGCACTGGTTCGGGCGTGCATCCGGTCCCAGTGGGGTTTTCGCGCACCTATGTCGAGCAACCGGATGGATTTTCGTATGAAAACTGGATGGACCGGTTGCAGGCGGGACGGTGTTTTGTCAGTAATGGACCGATGGTGTTGGCCCGTTTTGACGGCCGGCCACCCGGCCATATTTTCACTGATTTCAGCGAAGGCGTCGTCCGCATTCGGTATGAGGCCGCCGCCGCCCACGGCATCCATCGCATCGAACTCATCCACGACGGCACCGTGGCCGCCAGCGTCACCGGCGCGAGCGATGAACAAAGTGGGGAACTGCAGGCGACGGTGACCCGCTCCGGCTGGATGGCCCTTCGCGCATGGGAGCTGACTCCGGAGGGCAGACTGCGCCTCGCTCATACAGCGCCCGTCTGGTTTGAGGTCGCCGACTATCCCTCCATCCCCAAAGCAGAGGAAACCGCTTGGTTCATCCAACAGGTGGAAGCCGAACGCACCCGCCACCAAGGCGTGCTCCCAGACGCTGCCCTCGCCGAGTACGAGGCCTCCCTCGCCGCTTATCGCACGCTGCACGCCCGGGCCCGCTGAGAGCACCGCGCCATCCGCTCGCCGACTATAAAGCGAGATGCCCAAGCGCCAGCAGTCCGTAATAAGTGTACTCGACATCCAGTTCATCATCAGCCCAGTGGCCATGAAACCCGCCGCCTGCACTCCAGAGGGAATCGACGTAGTCTAGCATCCGCTCTTTCAGGCCGCTGAAATCGACCTGCAGCCCGTCCAAAGCGTGTAGGGCCACGGCCGTGCTCAGCAGGTCGGGAATGGGCGCGCGTGGAAATGCCTTGAATCCGCCATCAGGATGGGCTTGCGCGAGGAGCCAACGGCCGAGTTCAGCCGGCGGGGTCAGGTGCGCATGGCGGTAGAACGTCACCGCAGCGGCCGTCGCCGTCGTGCTACCTTCAGCCATGCCAGCCTCGTTGGCCCAGGCTCCGTCGGCCGTGCGCAACCCGCGCAACGACCACGCCAGTTTCCACGAACGAGGCGGACGGCGCTGCCAGTCAAGGTGCGCTGCACCCGCCAGCATCGCTCCATAAGCCGACGTCCGCGCTGACCCGCGACGCTGATGATACCCTCCATCAGGAGTCCGCCAGTTTTCCATCCGCTCAAGCAAACCCGACGGTCGATCCGCCGCCGGAAAATACCCCCACAGCCGTGCCAAACAACAAAGATGCACAAAATCCAAAGTCGCCGCATCACCAAAAGAAGAAAGAAAACGATGCACCGCCTCCAATGGCAAAGGGACCTGCAAGGCGGCTAGCCCATCCAGCCCAAAAACAGTGTAATAAAGATCACTGCGACCACCACGATCCCGAAAACCACCGTCGCTCCCCTGACAAGAACGGAAAAACGATTCAATCAGGCCCGCCGCCTCCGCCCCCAAAACCATGGGGGCAAGGCGGGCCACCTGCAGCATTTCAAGTCGAAGGCTCACCCCATCACTCTGCCGCCCAGATCCACAATGCCAAGCACGTCCTGAACCCCGTGTATACTCAGGTGCAACATCAGCCAAATTCGGTTGCATAAAACGCGAGCACGAAAACTATCGTGGCTCGTCATTCAGACTTCCCTGCTCATGAAAATTTTGCTGTCCATTATTCTGGTCGCCGGTGTGGCGGTGGCCTTCCTCCTCTCCACCACCAATGCCAATCCCGTCGAATTGGGAGCGGAGGCACCCGATGTCACCGCCACCAACCAAGACGGACAGACGATCAAACTCGGCGACGCCTACAAAAAAGGCCCAGTCGTCGTTTACTTCTATCCCAAGGCCGATACCCCGGGCTGCACCAAACAAGCCTGCAGCCTGCGCGATGCCTTTGCGGCCTTGACCGACAAAGGCGTGACCGTCTTCGGCGTGAGCCATGACTCCGTGGACCAACAAAAGGAATTTCATACCAAGTACAAGCTGCCCTTCGACCTACTGGCGGACAAAAAGAAGGAAATCAGCAAAGCTTTCGGCGTCCCCAGCAACCAACTGGGCATGGCTAGCCGTCAGGCCTTTCTCGTCAGTGGCGGAAAAATCGTCTGGCGTGATCTGAAAGCCTCCACTGACAAACAGGCGGAAGATGTGCTCGCAGCTCTGGCTTCGCTGAAATAAGCCCGCGACCACGGGCGAATCCGGCGCATGGTGGTCGGGCTGCCATGAATCTGACGGGAAGTTGTGATCCCTCGATCCTTGGGCGGCGTTATTCTTTGCACGCATGACGCAGCGAAATTTGTTTCCCATTCTTCTGGTCGGCCTACCGATCGGGCTAGGCCTCTCCGTGGTGGCCGCGCTGTATTTGTATTACAACCCGCTCGACATCCCGCTGCCCAGTCGGCCGACCCGTCAGGATGCAGCCGTTTTTCTTCGCCGCAGCCCGAGCGAATCCGATCTTCGCGACTACCACCGAATCCTCGTCACTGACCTAGCCAGCCGCACACGGCACGCGCCCGACCAGCAACGGACCGCCGCCAATTGGATCGCCTCCACCCTCGGCCCCAGCAATCTGGGACTACCAGTCCGCCTTGTCGAAAGTGAGCTCCCCGGCACCGCGGACGCCCCACCCGTCCGATGCCCGTCGCTCGTCGTCGAACTCACCGGCACCCGGCAAAAAAACGAAGCGATTGTCATCGTGACCGGATATGAAACCGACACCCCAGGCATGAACAGCGCGCTGTCGACCGCCTCATTGATGACCGTCGTCAGCTCCTTCATAGCCACGCCGCAGCGACGCACGCTGGTTTTCGCCTTTCAGAGCAGCGAGACCCCGGCCGCGCAAGGAGGACCACCCCTCGACGCCCTCATCCAGTCGCTCAAATTGCGGGACCTTTCCATCAAAGGGGTGCTTGACCTCCGAGTCTCCGCCAGCGCCAGCGCCGCCAGCCCGGACCTTCCCACCCCGAAAGCGATGCTCGAGATCTGCGCGCCGCGGGAAGGCCAGTCATGGACCGGGGAAGTACGGGAAGCCTTCGCGCCGCGCAAACCCTTAGGAGTACCGGTGGATTTCCCTGCGGCGGCCGACGCCCCCCCGGAAGCGTCCGCTCTCGCTGGCTGGAGCGCTGCGCCCGCGCCGTATCTACTTCTCTGGGTCCGGCCCAAAGCGCCCAATGATGAAGCCACGCCCCTCGCCGTGGCCCGTTCGCTAGAAGGAGTGCTGCAAGCACTCGCCAACCAATAAATCAGTCATCAGGAACAGAAACACATCCGCACTCCCGATGCCGGTCAGCGGGAGTGGCGAATTTTATCGAGCATGACGGCTCCTAAAATCACAAGTCCGAGCACCACTTTCTGGGTATAACTCTCGACGTTTGTGAGGTTCATCCCGTTTTGAATCACGGCGATAGTAAAGGCTCCGGTGAGGGTACCCAACATGCGACCTTCACCTCCATTGAGGCTTGCTCCACCCACCACGACGGCCGCGATGACATAGAGTTCATACATATTGCCATAGGTCGCGGAGCCGCTCTTGAGCTGCGAAGCCATCACCACCCCGCCCAAACCAGCCAGCAGCGCACTCGCCACATAAGCAAACATGAGCACTCGCTTGACCGGCACTCCGGAAAGCCGCGCCGCCTCGCCATTGCCGCCCACAGCATACAAATACCGCCCCAGTTTCATGCGCGACATCAACACATGCGCCAGTACGTACAACACAATCATCAGGACCACAGCATTGGGCAGCCCCACAAAATCCGCCCCGCGCCCGAGCCACACAAATGAATCAGGGATTTGATAGATAGACTGCCCCTCCGCCAGAATGTAGGCCAACCCGCTGCCAACCAACATCATGGCCAGCGTGACAATGAAAGGAGGAATAAAAAATTGCGTAACCATGAACCCGGAAAATACGCCCACCACCCCGCAGACAAGGATGGCCGCCACACAAGAGACAACCATCCCAAGCACCCCCGCCTCCGCTCCACCCGCAAAATCACGAATAAATCGGGCCGCCAAAACAGCCGATAACGCTAGCAGGCTGCCTACCGATAAATCAATACCGCCGCTGATGATGACCATGGTCATGCCAATGGCAACAATCGCAATAACCGCGATTTGATTAGCTATGTTCAACAAGTTTTCCGACTTCAAGAAATTAGGCCATCGATAACTGCGCGGGGTGATGACCGGCGGATGGCCCAGAGTGGGAAAGTCCCGTCCCAGATCCGTAAAAACAAGCCACGCTCCAGCCGCTTGGGTACACGCAATGGCATCGAGCGGCTCGCTCCCAGCACTGGCTTTCACCAGCGCCTCGCGGGCGTCCCGAGGGCCACCCCGGACGGTGGCCACCACCCGAGCCCCCGCCCCAGTCAGCGCACGCTCCAGCGTCGACGCAAATTCCGCATCTCCCGGCTGGCCACTGGCCGCAATCAGCACGCGCGGGGATTGCCCCCCCTGGCCGCTGATGGA
>JALRGB010000807.1 GCA_023253575.1 Verrucomicrobiales bacterium | reverse complement strand
CACGATCCGAGAGGGTTTCCAAGACGGACTCGAGCTGCTCTTGAAGGAGGGTGAACGACACCGCATCGCTTGGCACGATCGCTTCAGAGTCCTCGATCAAATCGCCGAACTCGCTGTCCCCCTCCTCACCCAGCGGGGTATGCAGCGAAATGGGTTCGCGTCCGTATTTCTGGACTTCGACGACCTTCTCGGGAGTCATATCGAGTTCCCGGGCGAGTTCCTCCGGCGTTGGTTCTCGCCCAAGGTCTTGCAGCATTTGGCGCTGAACTCTGGCGAGCTTGTTGATGACTTCGACCATGTGCACAGGGATGCGGATGGTCCTCGCTTGGTCAGCCATAGCTCGCGTAATGGCCTGCCGAATCCACCACGTCGCATAGGTACTAAAAGCCACACCCACTTCTGGATCAAAGCGCTCAACCGCCCGGACCAGACCCACATTGCCTTCCGCAATCAGGTCTTCGAAGGGAATGCCGCGTCCTTGGAAACGCTTGGCAATCGAGACAACGAGTCGCAAGTTACCTTCAATCATGCGGTTGCGAGCGGCCATGTCGCCGTGCTGCACTTCCGCACTTAATGACTTCTCGTCTTCTCGACTCAGAAGCGGCCGCTGGCGTAATTGCTCGAAATAAACATCAAGCCCAGGGCTGTGAATCAGGTCTGTTCTCATGATGACTGCGGGGTTGTTGGGGGTTGGGTGGGTTGTTTGGGAGGAAAAGAGCAGGGGAAAAACGGACGCGTCCTCCGAAAAGGCCACCCGTCGGTCCCTCAAAGAGGAGGGCGCTAAGAAAAATCACTATGTAGTTACATGGTTAAGACGGCGCGAAACGCCGAAACATTTCAAAAACTCGTCATTTTTCGAAAAAAAGTTTTTTTGTCCTGCCTTGTCCACGTGCAGCAACAGGTATAGATTAGGTCTCGTTTTATTTTTCTTTGATATTCTCTCGTCTGCTCACTGAGTCCCGTCGCCATGCCCGCCAAGCCGAAGCCCAAGCCGAAAACCAAATCCGCCCCCAAGCCCGCCGAGCGCGGTGAGCTCATGACTGGGGCAGAAGTCCTTGTTAAATGTATGGAGCGCGAAGGCGTCGACCTCATTTTCGCGTATCCAGGAGGGGCCTCGATGCCGATCCACCAAGCGTTGACCCGCTCGAAGCAAATCCGCACCGTCTTGCCTCGTCACGAGCAGGGTGGCAGTTTTGCTGCTGAGGGGTATGCTCGGGTCACGGGCAAAGCGGGCGTGTGCATGGGGACCTCGGGTCCTGGAGCCACCAACATGATCACGGCCATCGCCGATGCGTATCTTGATTCCACGCCGCTAGTTGCCATTTCCGGGCAGGTGCCGCAGCACATGATTGGCCGTGGCGCTTTTCAAGAAACGGACTTTTTCGGCATGACCCTGCCCGTGGTGAAGCACAACTACTTGGTGACCAATCCACACGACATTCCACGGATCGTGCGCGAGGCGTTCTACATCGCCCAAACCGGCCGTCCTGGCCCGGTCGTCATCGACATGCCCAAGGACGTGCAGGAAGCGAAAATCCAGCCGTTATTTGTCGATGAAATCAACCTACGCGGCTACACACCAGACCGGGAGTTGGACGAAGTGGCTCTCAACGAGGTGATTGGTCTGCTCAAGCAGAGCAAACGGCCGGTCATTTATGCGGGCGGCGGTATTATTTCCGCGGAAGCCAGCAAGGAGCTGACTGAATTTGCCGAGCGGGCGCAGATTCCGGTCACCACCACCATCATGGGAGTCGGGGCCTTTCCTGAGAGCCATCCTCTTTCCCTGCGCTGGCTGGGCATGCACGGCACCGTCTACGCTAACAATGCCGCCAATGAAGCGGACTTGCTGCTGGCCTTGGGCGTGCGCTTCGATGACCGGGTCACCGGCAAAGTCGAAAAATTCGCAGAACACGGGACAATTGTTCATATTGACATCGACAATTCCGAGATCAACAAGAACAAACACGTTCGTTTGCCAATTCTCGCCAATGTGAAACAGGCGCTGGCGCGCCTCAACCAGTTGCTCGAAATCGCGGGGTACAAGCGTCACAGCCGTACAGCGAAACCGACACTGCATACCGAATGGCATGCGCAAATCACGAAGTGGAAACACGACCACCCGATGAAATTCTGGGACACAGAGGACCAGATTCAGCCGCAATACGCCATTGATCAACTGTACCAACTGAACAAAGACCTCATCATCACGACGGGCGTCGGCCAGCACCAAATGTGGGCCGGTCAATGGTATCGTTTTGAGGAACCGCGGCGCTTTATTACCAGCGCGGGACTGGGCAGCATGGGCTACGGTCTGCCCGCCGCCTTGGGCGCGAAAATCGCGTTCCCGGACAAAGAAGTCGTAGACATTGACGGCGACGGCTCGGTCTTGATGAACATTCAGGAACTCGCGACCGCCGTGGCCGAGCGCATTCCAATCAAAGTGCTCATCCTCAACAATCAACACTTGGGCATGGTCGTGCAGTGGGAGGACCTGAAATACAATTCAAACCGCGCCCACACGTTCCTCGCCGATCCTAAGGACACGTACGATCCGACCCACAAAAACGAGGACATCATCTACCCGGATTACCCGACGATGTGCGCCGGCTTCAAAGTGAAGTGCGAACGCATCATTCACAAAAAAGACTTGGTCCCAGCCCTCAAGAGGATGCTGGCCGCCAAGGAACCCTATGTGCTCGACGTCATGGTCCCCTACACGGAGCATGTTCTGCCCATGATTC
>JALRGB010000639.1 GCA_023253575.1 Verrucomicrobiales bacterium | reverse complement strand
GACCATACCAATCGGTGAAGAGGGCGCCTTCTTTGGCGAGGCGGTCGATATTGGGAGTTCGATAACCCATCATGCCGTGATTATAGGCGCTGATGTTGAACTGGCCGATATCATCGCCCCAGATGATGACGATGTTAGGTTTTTTGGTGGCGGCTCCGACGGCTGATGTGAGCATCAGCAGTGATAGGAGGGCGAGGGCAGGCCTGAGGGATTTCATGAGATGGTATGAGAATCATGAGATTGTGGCCGCACATGCGCCGTGGCTATTGGACCTTGGACCAATACGGCGGGCCGAAGCCCGGGGTCCGGGGAGATCTAAACGGCTGATTTAAAATCCGCTACTTCGCAGAGGCGCACGAGATCGGCCACCGAGCTGGCTTGCATTTTCTCGAGGACGCGGGCCCGGTGGACTTTGACGGTTTTTTCCACGATTCCCAAGTGGGCGGCGATTTGTTTATTGAGGGCGCCGGTGATAATCCAGGCCATGACCTCGCGTTCTCGATCGGTGAGTGATCCGATGCGGGTGGTGACGGTGAGCACGCGGGCCCCGGTCTTAAGCCGGTGGCGATGTTGGTCGAGCGCTTCGCGCACGGCGCGGAGGAGGTCATCGGAATCGAACGGTTTGGTGAGGAAATTAACGGCTCCCTGCTGCATGGCTTGGACGGTGGCGGGGATGGTGCCATTGCCGCTGATAAAGACGATCGGGCAGGAGGCCGGGTGGCGGGCCAGCCTTTGCTGCAATTCTAGGCCGTTGAGGCCGGGCATTTGCAGGTCGAGCACCATGCAGGCTGGGTGTTGCCATGTTTCAGCGGGGGCGAGCAGGAATTCTTCGGCCGAGGCGAACGAGCGGGTGCTCATTCCTTCTTGGCGCAGGAGCCGGGACAGGCTCCGGCAGACGGAGGCGTCATCATCGACGATGAGAACGGTGGGCTGGGGAGGGGTCATGACAGGTGAGGGGCGAGGGGTGGCGGCGGTACTGGGGAGGGCGCGTCGGGCGGCGCTGACTCGAGGTCGATTTTTGCGGGCAGGGTGAGGTGAAAAATGGCCCCTCCTTCCGGATGATTGGCTCCTTGCAGTGTGCCGGCGAAACGTTCGGTGAGACGGCGGCTGATGGCGAGGCCGAGGCCGAGGCCGTTGGATTTGGTGGTGGCGAACGGCTCAAAAAGGTTTTCTAATTGGACAGGGGCAAGGCCTGGTCCGTTGTCGTGCACGCTGACGACGATCTGGTTGTCTTGAATTCGGCTCGTTATTTTGATCAATCCGGACGGGCTGGTTGTTTTCACGGCATCTAGACTGTTCATCATCAGATTCATGAGGATTTGTTGGATTTCCACGAGACTGGCCCGGGCGGGTGGAAGGTCTGGGCTGAGCTGGAGTTCCAGACTGGCGTGACGGGCGATGATTTCGCTATTGAGGAGGTTGACGACTTGTTGGACGGCGGAATTGAGATCGACGGATTCGATTTCGGCGGAATTTGTTTTTCTGAACATGGCGCGCATACCGTGGATGATGCTGCCGGCGCGTTTGGCATCGGCGGTGATATCATCGAGGATGGCGGCTAGTTCGGTGAGGTCAGTGCTGGGGAGGGCGAGGCTTTTGCGTCCGACCTGTGAATTGCTGAGGATGGCGGCGAGCGGCTGGTTTAGTTCGTGGGCGAGTGAGCCCGAGAGTTCGCCGAGGATACTGATGCGCGAAAGGTGGGCTAGTTCTTGGCGCTGGTGGGCGGCCTCTCTTTCCGCCAGCCGGCGGCGGGTGACGTCGAGGATGGAGGCGAGGACAAACTTCCCTTGTGGAGTGGAGATCGGGCTGAGCCGGATTTCGATGGGGACGGGGGATCCGTTTTTACGCCATCCGGTTTTTTCCACCACGGCTCGCGGATGCGGCTCCTGTCCGCTGGCGGGCGCGGACGGTGCGGCTGTGGCGGGGGCGAGGGCGAGGCTTCCCGGAACGAGTTGCTCGAGCGGGGCATCGAGCAGCTCAGAGCGGGTGTAGCCGAAGACAGACTCCATCTGGGTATTAACGAGGCGGATGTGTCCGTGGTCATCGATCATGGCCATGGCGTTGGGAGCGGCCTCGATGACGCGGCGAAAGCGGTCTTCCGATTCTTTTTGTTCGGTGATGTCCATCGAGATCCCGCGCAGTCGGTGGGCGCGTCCTTGGGCATTTTTTTCAATGGTTCCGCGGGCGGTCATCCAGCGAAGGGGGCCGTCCGGCCGCACGACCCGGTAGTCGATGTGATACGACTCATGACCGTGGAGTGCATTTTCAATGGCGGTGCGCACCAACGGATGGTCCTCTGGGTGGACCGTTTGCATGAAGCGATCGAAATCGATTTCTTCTTGATCGGTCACGCCGTAGAGGGCGCGTCCGTTGTTGGAAACCCAGATGCGATTGGAGGCGAGGTCCCATTCCCAGAGGGCGAGGCGAGCGGCGGAAGCGGCCATGGCGAGCCGCCGCTCACTGGTTTGCAACTCACGGGAAAGGCGGGCGGCGCGGAGCACGTCGCGGCTTAATTCGTAGCCCATGGCGATAGTCATGCCGAGGAATGGCAGGCTGACGATCAATGGCATCTGGAGGATGCCGGCGGAGACGAGGCCGGTCTGAGTGGCGGCGGTCAGGATGAAGAGGGCCAGACTACCGCCGACCACGGTGGCGCGGCGTCGGGCGTCGGGGGACTGGCGGCGCCAGAGTCGAGCGGAGGCATCGAAGATGTAGAGCAGTTGGAGGAGGGCGGCGGTTTGTCCGAGACGCACCCAGGGATTGGGGTCCCATTCGCCGAGGACGGAGACGGAGCTCCCCAAGAAGGGGATTTGTTTGAGGCTGTGAATGGCGTGGATGTGCAGATTGACGCCGGTGACCACATTGGCGGCGACGGCGAGGGCGCGTGATCCGATGGCCATGGCGAGAAGCCAGTTCCGGCCACTGCCAAAAAAGAAGTGAACGAACCCGAGACTCGCGAATACCCCAATGCCGTAGACAAAATGAGCCCAAAAAATGATGCGGCCAAATGTCTCGGGTGAGGACGCATGCATGGTGAGCAGCTCGGCAATAGCGAGGCCGGCCGTGCTGAGCACTGTGATGACGAAACACAGGTGAGCCCATGACCGCCGGTCATGGTTCCAGACCAGCAGATGCATCAGGGCCTGCATGAGACAGGCGCCGATGACTGCCGACCAAATGATGCCAAGCCAGCTCATGGCTTAACATGCCTGTCCGGACGTGACTGTAAACCGGGGAGAGCCCGGACGCGCAGGATCCGGGACAGCGCGGATGTTTGGGGGAGGGCGTGCCTAGGTCAGTACGGGCGCGGTGGGATCACGGGCACTCCTTTGGTCAGGGTACACCGGACATAGACGCTCGCGCCGTTGATGTAATAAGGATAATAATACGTCCCGCTGCAGTAATAAAATTTCACGCCTGAGTAAGCGCGCACCGAATAACCTGTCGGGAGGCCGTACATGTAGCCGGCTGGATTGCGTGGATCATAGGGCCCCCGTGGATCAAAAGCACCGCGTGGATCTGCGACACCGCGCGGATCGGCCACGCCGCGTGGATCAGCTACACCGCGCGGATCGGCGACACCGCGCGGATCGGCGACAC
>JALRGB010000681.1 GCA_023253575.1 Verrucomicrobiales bacterium | reverse complement strand
GCCTATGCGGGCGGCTGCACGCTCAATGATGCTTTTGATGCGCGATGGGACCGTCGTCATCGGCCCGGTCGACCGATCCCGGCGGGTTTGATTTCGGAGCGAGCGGTTTGGATTCTTGGTGGGGTGGAACTTGCGGTTGGGGTGGGGTGTCTTTTGGGGGCGGGGTGTGTTTGGCCGCTGGTGATGGCGCTGGTGGTGAGTATTTTGATTTACGACTGGAGTCATAAGCGATCGTCTTGGGCTGTGATTCCGATGGGATTGTGTCGGGTTTTCCTCGGTTGGGCGGCGGCCTCGATGGCTGGTTTTTGGTGGCCGCCGGATTCCGGGGTGGTATTGTGGTTGTCGGCGCTTTTTGCCTACATCATGGGGTTGACGTTGGTGGCCCGCGGGGAGGCGGTGGGTGGTCGTGTTCCATGGTCTGGTCTGGTCTTAGTGATGATGCCGCTGGTGGGAACGTGGTGGTTCAACCGGCTGGAGCGGGCTGATTTCCGCGATTTCCTTTTTGCCGCATTTTTATTTGGGCTGGGCGCGGCGCACGTGTGGGGCCGACTCACGCATCGGGCTGATCCTGGCCGGGTGGGGGCGGCGGTAGCCAAGATGTTGGCCGGTATTGTGGTCGTGGATGCCCTTTTTATCGCCCAGCTCAAGTTGGAATGGGCGGCGGGCTGGGCTGTCCTGCTGGCGGCCAGCTTGCTCTGGCAAAAGCGGGTGGCCGCCACCTAAAAATATGAAGGCTGATGATCCCTCAGAACCCTCGTGGAACCGCCGCCGTTTTGTCTCAACCTCCCTAGCGGTCGGGGTGCCGTCATGGATGAGCGCGGAGGCCCTTCAGGCTGAAACAGTGGCAGGAGTGGCCAGAGAGGCGGGGCTGCTGTTGACCTTGGGGCCGCTGCTCGGCCCGGTTGATCATGCGTCCGCCATGGTGTGGATGAGAGCCACGGTGCCGGGAGAATATGTTCTCGAGGTGGTTTCAGAGCGTGATGGAGGGGTGCAGCGCTTAGCTCTCAGCGCTATCGCGGATATGGACCTCTGCCTACACTGGCACATCGAAGGCTTGGCGCCGTCGACCCGGTATCAGTATCGCATCTGGAGCGGTCAGGCGCTGGTGGCGGGGAGGCCCGGTCAAGTGATCGTGACTGCGGCTTCGCCCGGCACGCCTGGCCGGGTCCGGCTGGCCATCAGTTCCTGCGCCCGTGAGGACGAGGGCAGTCGGGCGGTGTGGCAACGAATGGCTGCCGAGAATGTCGATGCGGTCGTCCTGCTGGGGGACACGCCTTATATTGATTCGACTGACCGTGAGGTGCAGCTCCGGCGGCATCGGGAATTTGCCGCGGTGGAGGAATATCAGCAATTATTGGCGTCGCGTCCATGTTGGTGGACGTGGGATGACCATGATTTTGCGGGCAACGATGCGAGCGGTCTGGCTGTCGGGAAAGCTGCCAGCCGGTGGGTTTTTTCGCGGTATCGTCCGCAGCAGACGTACGGGGTGAATGGCGAGGGGATCTTTACGCGTTTCCGACTTGGGGCTTTGGAAGTTTTTTTATTGGACACGCGATGGTTTGCGATGACGGAGGCGTCGTGGGCTGACCCGGTGAAGCCTTCATTTCTGGGGCGGGTGCAATGGGAGTGGTTGCGGCGCGGGCTACTGGAGTCGACGGCCTCATTTAAGTTGCTCGCGTGCGGGGTGATTTGGGATGACAAGGAGAATTCGGAATCGGACGATTGGGGAACGTATGGTCATGAGCGGCGCGCATTGGAGGCGTTTATTGGCGAGCATCGTATTCCCGGGGTGGTGCTGGTGGGCGGGGACATTCATGCCAGCCGTGTGTTGCGGTATGCGTCTCGGGAGCGGGTCGGGTATGATTTGGTGCAGTTCATTGCTTCTCCCATTCATGGTGAGACGATTCCTTCATTGAACGTGTATCATCCACATTTGAAGCGCAGTGCGGTCGAGCCACATGTTTTCCTCAGGGTTGATGTTGATGATACGTGTCGTCCGGCGCGGCTGGAATCCGCGCTCATCAATCGTCATGGAGAAGTGGTTTTTAGCTACGTGATGACGGCGGACGATTTAAAGCCGGCATGACGTGGGTGGGCTGAATGTTTCGGGCGTGGGAATTAGTTGGCTCGGAGGCGGAAAAAGGCGCTGGTCGAGTCGGCGGTGATCCGGCCGGTGTGCGTTTGGAGATTATCTACGGGCGGAGACACAACGGTGGGCACCCCGGTCCATGAGCCGGGCTGGAGGTTGGGGGAGGATTCAAGAACGACATTGATGCCGGTTCGGTCGGTGCGAACGCGGAAGGACACGAGTGTTTCGGTGGCGCCGGTGACCACCGTCATGGTGGGCGGGGAGTCCGCGCTAAGAGGATGACCGCCCAGAGCAAACTCGAGCCCATTGGGTACGCCGTCCAGATCGGGGTCAGCGGTCGGTGCTTGATCGGATGGAGCCAGACCGGTTGACGCGACCCAGCTCGCAAAATCATGGAGGGGCGAGTCGGCTCCCGGAGAGGGAGCTGCCACCTCCCAGTTGACGGGGTCGTTGCCGTAAGCGCCGACGGCGATCCGCTGGAGCGAACGCCCAGCGCCGGCCGCGGGCCAAGGCGCGCTGGTGCCATATGCCACACGATCGACCCGGGCAAACTGGCGGATGCCGGCATCGTCCAGCGCCGCTGGCCGGCTCAATTGCACTGTTTCTCCATTGTTGGAGAGACGTCCACTGGTCCACTCGAGAATGCGAAGGTGATTGGGGGCAGCGTAGACGGCTTGAAATTGGGCGAGATTTTTGACTAGCAGAATTCGTTCGCCCGGAGCCATCACGACCGGAGGGGTGGATGGGAATTCGTAGTCCAGACCCTGAGTGATTTTCCAAGCGGCGGCCCGGGTCTCGTCGTACAAGCTCACGGATTCGGTGGAGATATTGACGAGTTCGAAGTATTCCGCGTCTGGATTTCCCTGTGGATCGAACATGATTTCCGAGATGGTGACTGGGCCAACTCGTGGGGCGCTGTTGGCGAGACCGGGGGTGGGCGACAGCAGGGCGACGAAGTTCCACGAATCGGTGGAGGATTTGTAATAATTGCCGAGCGATTCATCCGGTAGAGACGGGCCGAACTCCTCTTGGTACTGGTACCCGGTCAGTTCATTATTAACGGCGGCCGACAGGTGAAGGGTTTCGCCGGTATTGCTGAGAGCAAACGGGGTGAGGCGGCCCGGGTCCTGACTGGTGGTGCCAAAGTGTTGGTTTTCGTTAAAGACGATGCGGCCGCCGGCGGGCAGCGTGGTTCCGTCGGGGATGCGGTATTTTCGAAGATCGAGGGGGCTGTCGCTCAGGAACCACCCGCTGATGTCCACGGCTTGGGATGACCGGTTGTATAACTCGATCCAGTCGGGAGTGTCCGGACCTGAATGAGCGAGGACCTCGTCGATGACCACGGTCGTGCTCGGGGTCCATGGATAATGAGCGGGGTCGTAAGTGTAATACGCCCCGATATCGGCCCGGGATCCATCCGTGTCGGTGGCATGGCCGGGATCTCCGGCGTCGATGGCTGGCGAATCCGGCTGCAGCTGAAAGTTTAGGCTTTCTGCATCAATAAACATCGGCGACGCCAGTAGATTGCCAGTGCCAGAAAGTGCCACAGTGTCGCTTAACGAATAAGACGTCACCGCGGTGGAAAATGCGTCGGTCTGGGCCGGGAGGATCGAGCATTTCGAAAAAATGGTATGAGTAATGACGGCCGAGCCGCCGCCGTCTCCGAAGTTTTTTTCGTAAACATCCACCCCGGTGTTGCAGTTGACGAATGTGTTTTGATCAATGGTGGCCACCGAACCGGCATCTTTGATTCCGACCCCGAGGACGCAGCCGACGATCAAGTTTTTACGCAGGATGACCGTCGACGCCTGCCCGACAGAGATACCTTTGTCCGAATTAAAATAGATGAGGTTTCCTTCGATCAGCACATTGGAACAAGCTTCGCCAATGTCGATGCCATCGCCGTTGGGGCCTTGGAATTGGCGGATGTGGCAGCCTGAGATTACCCCATTGACAACGCCATCATAATCAATGGCATCAGTGTCAGGTGCGTTGTTTCCAATAAAGACGGAGTCGTAGGTTTCGGCGGAGCCGCCTTTCACATTGAGGCAGTCGCCGGTGAACGGCGTGTGGAGCCGACTTTGGCGCAGGATCAAGCTGCCGCCGCGACAGAAGACTGGGCCTTCGCTTTCATCGATGTCGAGGTGGTCGATGACGAGCGAGGCATTGAGTCCGGACAGGGCATACGGGTAGAGGACGGGGTTGGCGCCGCGGGTGGCTCCTCGCAGGATGAGGTGGCTGAGGGTGGATGTGTCGGTGGGGTTTTCAAAACTCAATCCGCCCCAGCGGGCGCGGTCTCGTCCGATGATGTGCACGGGGGCGGCGGCGGTTCCCTCGATTTTCAGCACGCCTTGGATGCGGATGTTTCGATGGGCGGGCAGGTGCAGGGTAACGCCTTCCTGCACGGTCAGGGTGGTATCGGGCGGCACGATAAGGTCTTCATGCAGAGAGTAGGGGGAGTCAGATTGGAGTAGGGTGGTGTCTCCGGCCAGCGTGCCGCCGATCACGGTTTCGCCGGAGGGAGTGAAGGTGGCAGTAATGGCTGTGGGTCCGGCCACGGTGGTGGTGATGACCGGCTCGGTGGTTGGGCCGCTGACACCCGTCCACTCCGCAAAGCGGAAGCCTGGTGCCGGTTCGGCGGTCAGGACAAATGGGATGTTGGGAAAGAGGCGCAGCGAACCGGGGTCGACGGCGACTCCGTTGACGAGGATCCGACCGGCCTCCGGGGCGAGGACGGTCAGTGACAACTCGACGGCGGCGTCGGGCAGTCCGAGTTGGGAGCGGATTTCCTCGTGGATCGAGGCATCGCGTGCGGCCGCAAAATCTTTGATGCCTTGAATGGCCTCGGCGCGGCCGGCGTGGGTCATGCCTCCGAGGGCGCGCCAGCGTTCGATATGGCGCGGTACAGACGGCTCGACCTCGGCGGCCATTTGTTCGAGGATGCTGTTGATCCGGGACGGCTTGAAGGTGGAGGCGGCGTGGGCGGCGAAGCGTTGGGCCAGTCGGTTTTTGAATTCAGTGCTTCCCTTGAGGTGTACGAGTACTGATTCACGTGCGAGCATGTCGCCGAGCACGCTGCCGCCCAGCTGGGATGGACGAAATGTCTGATCCATGTCCGGCAGGAACCAATGCCATTGTCCATCCGGGGTGCGCGGTCGCCAGAACTCGCGATTGTGATGCCAGCTGGTGTTGATGCCGTACGATTCGGCGGCGATGAAATCGATGAAGCTATCGAAGTTAATGCGAGTGGCGGCGACGGCCAGATTTGCGGGGACGTTGAGGTCGTGCCGGCTCAGGAAGTCTAGCATTTCGAGCCAATCAGCGGAGTCGCCTTTTTCCACGCCCAGAGTGACTGCTCCGGACGTGACATGACCGTAGAGGAGATGATCGATCTGGTCGGCGTTCAGTCGTTTATGTTCGAAAAACCATGAATCGTCCCATCGGGCGCGAATATTATGAATCCCCCAATAGGCGCCATTGATGAAGACCTCGCTGGCGCGGTAGTCGTAACTGTCGGCCAACATGCGGCCCCTGACGATGGACGGCCACATGCCGTCCCGCAGCATCTCCTTGTCCCAAGCGTCGCCGCCGTCGCGCAGGACGAGGGACATATGGATTGGGATGCGGGTGCCGGGAAATACGTCATAACGAATGGCGTCGTCTCCGTATTTCCCCCTGAGGGTGAAATTAAGCGCCCGCTGAGCGTGTACCCAGTTGTTTTCGCCACCCATGCGGTAGCCGCCATGGACACGAAATCCCCCTTGTCCGCCGGGGGCAAAAAATTCGAGTGACCCGGGAGCGTCTTTTCCCTTAAAGACGTCGCGAAGGCCGAGGGCGGCATCGGCGCCACTGCTGACCAGCGGTTCATACGTGTTGTAGTAAATGCCGGTGCGAGGGCCGAACAGAACGTCCGGTCCAGCGACTACCGAGACGAACGGCAGGTTTTTTTGTTCTTCGTTGATGAAATATGTACGGGTGGCGACGGCTCCGTTGGGTTTGCCTTCTTCGAAGACGCGGGCCCGCACGACGGTGGTGGTGGTGACTGGCAGTGGTTCCTGATAGGCGGGCGAGGAGTTTAGGGGGAGCGATCCATCGAGTGTATAGCGGATTGTTCCGGAGGCGGCCTGCAAGCTGACTTGGGGGGCGGTTTGGAAGAGGCCGGCTTCGGGAGTGAACGAGACGGTGGTTCCGGTGCGGCGGAGGTCAGTGACGGTGGGTCCCGTATTCGGGCGGCCGGGGGTGGGGCTGGCGTATTGGACCCAATGGCCGTCCGGGTGGCGCCCGAGCGAGACGTCATCGATTTGCCGGCCGTATTGATACTGATCTTCGATGGTGGCCGAGGTGAATGATGTCCCTTGCAGCGAGAGGTCGAAGCTGATGTCTGAGCTAGTCACAGCGCTTTGGTGGACTTCCACGGCGAGTGTATTGGGGCCTGACTGGAGGGAAGTGGCGGGCAGGTTAATAGTGGTGAAGGCGGATTCGGCGGCACCTCCGATGGCGATGGGAGCGAGGGTGCGGTGCGTGATGTCGCCGGTCGGCATGTTCTGGCGGGCGATTTCTTGGCCGTTGAGGTAAATCACTGCCCCGTCGTCCACCATGAGGCGTAGTGAGAGGTTGTGCATCAGAGATGGGTCTGCCACGGAGAATGTGTGGCGGAAGTAACTGGTGATGCGGCGGTTGGAAGAATCTGGGCCGCCGTCGATGAGGGTCGTTTCATCGCCGTCGCCGTAACCTAATTGGCCAGTGCCGGAGGCCCAGCGGGTGTCGTCGAATGACTGGGTCCGCCACTGTGTTCCCTGATCTGATCCATCGTCGAGGTATTTCCAGACGGCGGGTGCCGCTGGAGGGGGCGGCGGCGGAGTGCCGGCGGTGATCAGTGGCGCTTGGGAGATACCGCTGACTCGGGTCAGCACCACGGCCTCACCCGTGGAAGAAAGAGAAAAATTCGTGTGATATCCTTCTGTGGTGAATTGCCGCCATGGCCAGTACCCGCGCGGATGACTCTCGCCGGGAACCGCCGCAAAACCATCGGCCCAGACGACAAGATGCCCGCGGGCTGGTAGTACCGCCGACGCCGGAAATCCCCATTTAAGAGGGTTTTGCACCTCGTCACTCAAAAACCAGCCGCTGAGCGACACTTCCGCATCCGAAGGATTCTCCAGTTCAATCCAATCAGGATAGTCAGAGAAATCAACGATGTCCGGATGGGACTGGGTGTTGGCTGCTGAAAACTCGCTGATCCGCACTTGGGCGTGCAGCGTGGCCGTGAGGAGGCCGAGCAGCCCGACAATAAACAACTGCATGTGTGAATTTTACGTCACACGAATCATTTGACAAGGGCAACCGCAGAGCCGCTCGGCCGAACGGGTGGATGGGGAATCAACCGGGTGGTGTGTGGGGGATAGTCGGCTGGTGACGAGTAGGGGAAGAAAGGAAGGGGGGGGCGGGTTCTGACGACGTGCGGGTAGGGGGCGGCTGGCTGGTAGGAGGCCCCAGACCTCTTGCATTCCGTGACTGGGACTTATGTTCACGGCTGATTTCGACTCCTGTGGACGTTCTTTTCCAGCCCATTACTTTGACTTTCGAGCACCGTGTTTATTTCACGCGTGATGCTTTTGCGTTAGAAAACGCCGGATTGGAGACGGTTTTGACCGGGCGGGTGCTGGTTTTTTTGGACGGCGGGGTGGCGGCGGCGCGGCCGGAGTTGGCCGGGTTGGTTGAGGCTTGGATGGCCTCGCGCGGGCCGGCGCTTCGTTTAGTGGGGGGCGGAGTGGTGGTGGTGCCGGGCGGGGAGGCTGGCAAGAATGACTGGGCATTGGTTGAGCGCATGTGGGGCGTGATCAACGATCATGGTGTGGACCGGCACAGTTGCGTGTTGGTGATTGGCGGCGGCGCCTTTCTTGACATGGCGGGGTTTGCTGTGGCCACGGCTCACCGCGGCATTCG
>JALRGB010000617.1 GCA_023253575.1 Verrucomicrobiales bacterium | reverse complement strand
CCAAGCTTCACTCCGTGACAGTGCCACCCGGATTGGATGAATCCAGGTTCGCCCCCGTCCGGAGGACCTTTCATCGCATTCCGAAAATCATCGTTAAACGCCCCATACCCAGTTCCCGCCAATGCCGGCTTGTCCATCGCCACTCCTTCCATCGCCGTGGAAGCCGCCGCCCAAGGCTCCCCATACAACAAAATATCCGGACGAAGTACCCGCAGCTCCGCCTCCGCCTGCACCATCGTCTCCCGGTCCAGCAACGCCATTAAATCAAACCGAAACCCGTCCACCCCATACTCGCGTACCCAAAACTTGAGGCACTCAATAATAAACCGCCTCCCCTGATCCGACTCCGATCGAAAATCATTGCCGCACCCGGAGCCGTTCGATCGCCCTCCATCCGGCCAGTGACGCACATAATAATCCGGAGCCACCGCATCAAAACTCGCCGTCCGACCGAAATGATTGGGGACAATGTCCAAAATCACCCCCAACCCACGCAAATGAAGGCTCTGAATCAAATGCTTCAACTCGCGAACCCGCGCCTCCGTCATCGGATCGGTCGCAAACATTCCCTCCGGTGAAAAAAAAGAGGCCGTCATATACCCCCAAAAATAGCAATGCTCAATGTCATCACTGTCAAAATCCTGAACAGGCATCAACTGAACATGTGTTATCCCCAGCTCCACCAAATGGTCCACCGCCGTCGCCACCTCAGAACATCCCGCCAACGTTGTACCCTGCTCGCACCACCCCAGATATCCACCACGTCGTGAAACCCCCGAAGTGGCAGACATCGTCAAATCACGCACATGCAGCTCGCAAATAACCGCATCCGTCGCGGCCGCTAAAAACGGCCCCACCTTCCCACGCTCCCACCCCGCCGGATCCGTCGACCCCAGCACCGTCAACCGAGCTCGCCGCGCCGAATCTACCGTGTTCACCGCCCACGGGTCCACCACCTCCAGCCGCTCATCATGACCGACTCCTGAAAATCGAAGAGTGTAGAACTTGCCCTCCCACACTCCGGTCAACATCAGCTCCCACGTCCCGCTGCCCACATGCACCAAAGGCACCTCAAAACGCCCAGCCAAACCCGTCGCTTCATCATAAAAAATCACCCACACCGCCGTAGCCGAGGGCGCAAAAACACGCACGCCCAGTCCCATCGACGTTAGATGAACCCCAAAACAACGAGGAGGAAAGGATGGCTGCATGGAACTGCGTGGACGCTGGGACATGATGGATCAAGATAAAGATTCGTTACCCTTTGCCAAGCAGACCGCGTGCCGCATCCCCGCCCAGCCCCTCTCTCCCTCCATCCATCCGCTAAAACCCACACTTTTTCCCGTCAAAATCGACCGCCACACTCCGCTTCATCACGATCCGTCGCGATTTAATAAAAACTGTTTGCGCCTGGCCGCCGCCCCGCATAGGTTGTTGGCTCGCCATGCCTCAGAAACCAGGAGCTTCCAAGACCAAGAAATCCGTATCCAAGCGCTTCAAAGTGACTGGAACCGGGAAACTCTTGCGTCGCAAACAAGGCCGTCGGCACTTGCTGATCAAGAAAAACGCCAAACGCAAGCGCCGCCTGGCGCAAGCCACAACCGTGGCTGCTGTTGACGTTCCACGGATCAAAGCGTGCATGCCATTCGCCTAAAGCGGATGGTACCCTGATGGGACCAACACCCTAATGATCACGCCGCCTGATCAGGCTTTGCCGCCCGGTCTGACGAACGAATGAGACGGCTGATCTTTTTACCCACCAACAGTTCGTTCACCCGGATAATAACTCATGCCACGTGCAACTAACGGCCCCGCCAGCCGTCAACGGCGGAAACGCGTTCTCAAGAAAGCTAAAGGCTTTCGCGGAGCCCGGAGCAAACTGTTCCGCTACGCCAAAGATGCTATCTATAAAGCTCAATACTGGGCCTATAGAGACCGTAAAACCCGCGCCCGCAACTTCCGTAGCCTCTGGATCCAGCGAATCGGCGCAGCTTGCCGCACCAACGGCCTCAATTATAACCGCTTCATCGAAGGCCTTAATGCCGTAGGCATCGCCCTCGATCGTAAAGTTCTCGCAGACCTCGCGGTCAATGACCCCGTCGCCTTCACCGGCCTCGTCGAACAAGCCCGCGCCGGTTTCGAAGCCAAATCAGCTCAAGCCTGACCGCTCCTTAATAGTCACACCTTCAAAAACGCATCGTCCTCCAAGACGATGCGTTTTTTTTGCGCCTGTCTCCAGCACTCGGCTCAAGCGCACAGCTAAAGGGCCTGACCCTTTTGTCCGGACCGTACGCGTCAACGGAGCTCCGAGTCAGGCCGCTCTAAAAAGTGTCTGACCCTTTTCTTGCAAAGCACTGGCTCCAAACGCTCGCTCGCAAGTATCCAAAAAAGTGTCTGACCCTTTTTTTGACTCTTTTCAATTTTTTGAGTAGCGTTCATATTTTCACTCAAAACGCATTGACTTAAATGATTTTAAGAACAGTAATGTTCGTATGAGGAAGCCTCGCCTTTTGGATTCGGAATCGATGAATGGTGCCACGTATCATTGCACGTCCAGAGTAGTCGACCGGCAGCATGTATTTGGGGACGTAGAGAGGGACACTTTTGTCGAGTACATGCGGATGTATGAGAGGCTGTGCGGGCTGGATGTGCGGACGTTTTGTGTGATGACCAATCACTTTCATATCCTCGTCCATGTGCCGTTGCGGCCGGAGATATTACCGACCAATGAGGAATTGGTGGCGTTGGTGCGGGCTTCGCTGGGCAAGAAGGATGCGGACAAACTGGACGGTTGGTTTCGGAAGTGGGCGGAACTCAATGATCTACTATCCATTGAAAAAGAACGGGAAAGGTGGTTTCGGAACATGTGGAGCCTCAGCGAATTCATGAAGATGTTGAAACAGCGGTTTGCGCAGTGGTTTAACGGAAGCCGGCCGGAGCGGCGTGAGGGGGCCCTCTGGTCCAGCCGTTTTCACAGTGTGTTAACCGAGGACGGGGAGGCCTTGCAGGCTCAGGCGATGTACATTGACCTGAATCCGGTGCGAGCCGGCATGGTGGGCGATCCCAAGGACTACCGGTGGAGCGGTTACGGGGAGGCCTGCGCGGGGGTGGAGGCCGCCCAAGCGGGTCTGATGCAGGTCGCCCGCGCCTCGGATCCAACGCGCGGCCAGCCGCAGTGGACCGATGTGTCCGCAAACGCAGCGCCTCCCACCATCCCACTCGTGTTGAGTCTGGATCCCGCACTCCGCATGCCCCCTGATCCACACTTCGAACTCCTGTCCTGGTACCGTGACCAGTTGTTCGGTATCGGGGTGGAAATCGTTGATGCAGATGGAAATATCATCCGTCATGGGTGCTCGGAGGCCGAGTTCCAGGAAATGGCCGCCGCCGGCGGATGCCTGCCTCTCCCAGCCCTCCTGCGCCAGCGAGTGCGCTCGTTCACCCTCGGTGGCGTCCTCGGTAAAGCCCCCTACGTCCAGAGAATCTTCGAAGCCCACCGGACCTCCTTCGCCAAAAAACGCACCATCGGCCCTAGATCCATTCACTCCCTCGATCAAAACTGCCCGCTGCGCACCGCGCGAGCTTATCCCAAGCAACCGTCAGGTTGAAAAATAACGCCGTCAGGTCAACGCCGGGAAGGATGGCCCTCCCACACTGGAAAAACGGGATTTCAGCGCAGTGCGGCGGTTTTAATGCCGTTGAGCGATCTCCAGTTTCTCAGATGCGTGAGCCGCGTGCTTTTTAGTATCGTAGAGGTGAAAAATAGATGAGAGTGCGTGATGACGACCGCATCCTTCGTGGTTTTTGGGCCAGACCACTTGGCGGTACTGGGCTTAGTAGTCGCGGCGGCAAGTGGGATGATCTGGGCGGCACGGCTTAACAAATGGCCGCGACTGGTGCGTTTTCAGGAGTGGCTCTTGATTGCCATCCTGATCCTGAGCTGGCCGGCTGACTGGGTCTCAGCATACGCCGTAGATGCAGTTACTTGGGAAACCATATTGCCGCTTCATTTATGTGATTTGGCCTCTTTTGCGGGGGTCATAGCGCTCATATGGCGCCGCCAGCTGGCCGCTGAACTCGCCTACTTTTGGGCTATGGCGGGGACGCTGAATGGATTAATCACCCCCGCGATCACTACCAGCTTTCCTCACCCCATTTTTATCGCTTTTTTCATGCTGCACGGAGCAGTAGTAGTGACTGCCATTTATTTGATCGGTGGCCTGCGCTTGTGGCCGCGCCCCGGGGCGGTCTGGCGAACTTTTGCCGCGAGCCTTGTTTACCTGACGGCCATCACAGGGATTAATGCTCTGCTCGGCACTAATTTCGCCTTCGTCTGCCGCAAGCCTGATACACCCAGCCTGATGGACGCCCTAGGTCCATGGCCATGGTACGTCCTGTGGCTCATCCCTCTGGGGTTGGTTCTTTATACGGTTTTATATTTTCCCTTCTGGCTAGCACACCAAAAGGGATGGACGCTCCGGCTCCCAAAGCCTTAGTAAGCGGGCAACGCCCCCGACTATCACCATGGCCAAACCCAAAGAATGATCATTCCTCCCAGTAAAGTTCCGCTCAGCCCGGTGAGGGCAGGAATGATAAAGTGACGGGCTCCCAAAACCAAGACCAAGCCCATCTTGAAGACAACATTAGCCAGCCCGCCAAGAAGAATCAATCGCCACGCCGTCGAGGCTTCCAGATGGGATGTCGAAACGAGCCGGGCTGAAGAAAGGGTAATAGCATCAACGTCCGTCAGCCCGGAGAGGGCAGCCGCCACGTAAAGACCGGAATTGCCAAAGTACTTTTTAGCGGCAGCCACAACGACCAGCACAACGGCGTAGAGCAAGCCGAAGAGGATCGCGCTTTTAAGCTCCGAGGGAGGCTGATCTTCCGCCGTGAATCGACCGCACCGACTGGCGTAACAATGCGTGACGGCAGCGACCAGCCCGATCCAGCCGACCATCACGAGTAGAGGTGGAAGCATAATGCGCCACTGAGCCGGAGCCGTCATGGCAACCTCGAGAACAACACGGATGAACACAACAGCGGAGGCAACGAGGGTGATGGCGGCCAAAGTGGGACCACACGAGGCCGGCGCACGGCTGCGCCGGGCAAGACTCGCCGTCGTGGCGGTGCTTGAAATCAGCCCTCCCAGCACCCCGGCCATGGCTGCACCTTGCGCGCCCCCAAAAAACTTGCCGACCAAATAGGCAGCGAGACTGATTCCAATGATGAGCACTACCATGAACCAGATAGCGAAAGGATTCAGCACCTCGAGGTATCCCATTTCCCGATTGGGCAGGAGCGGAAGAATCACTAAAGCCGCCAGCACCAGCCGAGCGATTTCCCGAAGATCATCCTCGCCGATCCTCCGCACCATCTGATGAAGGGGTTTCTTGCTTTGCAACAACACCATCACCGTGCCAGCCATGCTCACAGCCACCAATCGATGCCCCAGCACCGTGATCATACCCACGGCAAACATGACCAGCATGGCCATCTCCGTGGTGAGTCCGGAATCAGTGTCCTTCGACTTCCACTCCGCCAAAGTGCCCGCGACGACGACGGCTGCGAACGCAACGAGGGCCGCCGCGACGACGAAACCTCCATATACGATGCCAAGAAGGCCAACGAGAGCGCCGAAGATCGAGAGCAGTGCGAATGTGCGGATGCCAGCCACTCGATTTTGCACCCACTCCCTTTGCAGGCCCACGAGCAATCCAAGAGCAAGCGCTGTGCCGAGGGATTTGACTAATTCGAAAGTCTCGGGAAGCACGTTGGTCATAAGCGGCAGGAACACACCGGCGAACAGCGAAAAATACGTCTCCCGCGGAGAA
>JALRGB010000610.1 GCA_023253575.1 Verrucomicrobiales bacterium | reverse complement strand
CGCTCGCCGGGCGAGTGCGGTGGACCAGCGGTTTTTGGCCCGTCCTGTGCCGTATCATGATGCGGCCAATGGGAGTCGTAATATTTTGTACCGCAATGATTTGGGTTGGCGGTGGACGGATGTGACGCGGCTGGTGGGGCTGGATGAAAATAACCGGCGATTTTCTTTTGCGGCGGCCTGGGAGGATGTGGAGGGCGACGGGGATGCGGATTTGTATGTGGCCAATGATTTTGGACGCAATTCGTTGTACACGCTTGATCCTCCGTCGGCGGAAGCGCTGCGCACCCAGCCGCTGCCGCTGCCTCGTTTTCGTGATGTGGCGGCGGAGGTCGGTGTGGAGGATATTTCGGCGGGTATGTCGGCGTCCTGGGGCGATGCCGATCTGGATGGACGTCCGGATTTGTATGTGTCCAACATGTGGAGCAGTGCCGGCAATCGGATTGCCTATCAGCGGCAGTTTCGGGATGGCGATGAGGCGCACTCGCGGGCGTCCTTCCAGCGCCATGCCCGGGGTAATTCGCTTTTCCTTAACGCTGGTCCGGGCGCGTTTCATGACGTCAGTGAGCCGGCCGGCGTGACCATGGGCCGCTGGGCTTGGGGTAGCCGGTTCGTCGATCTCAATAATGATGGATGGGAGGATCTCGTGGTCGCCAACGGATACATCACTCAGCCTGATCCCGGTGATTTGTGAAGCTTTTACTGGCGCCAGGTCGTGGCGCATAGCCCGGAAAATGCAGATGACCTGTCCGCCTCAGGCGACTATGAGCGCGGCTGGGAGGCGCTCGGAGCCCTGCTCGCGCGCGGCCGTAGCTTCAGCGGCCGGGAGAAAAATGTCGCCCTACTCAACTTGCGCGCCCCAGCAGGACAGGCGCTCTTCGCCGATGCCTCGGCACCACTCGGGCTCGATCAAATCGATGACTCCCGCTGCGTCATTCCCGCCGATTGGGATGGCGATGGGGATCTCGACCTCTGGTATGCCAATCGCACCGGGCCGCGCCTCAAGTTCTTTCGCAATGGTCTGCCCCCACCCCCACGGTGGATCGCCTTCACCGGCATCGGCCAACGCGCCAGTCGCGATGCCATCGGCCTGCGCATCGAACTGCACCTGAAATCGACCGCCGGAGAACGCCGTACGCTGTGGCGCTCTCTCCGCGCCGGCGATAGTTTCCTCAGCCAAACGCCCAAAATCCTCCATTTCGCTTACCGCGAGGACGAGGTCATCGACCACATCACCTTTCGTTGGCCCGCCCCAGGTAAAAAACAGTCATTGTCCCCACTGCCACCCAATATCCACTACACCGTAACCGAAACCGACGGTGAGTCCCCATCCGTAAAACCAGCAGCCGTAGAGCCGTTCCCGCGTTTGAGGCCCGCTGCGCCGACCGCGACTGAGGCGGCAGGTTCTCCTGCTGCGCCTGCTGCGCCTGCGCCAAGTGACTCCGGCCGGAGTGGGGCCGTGCGGGCGCGGATTCTCGAGCGCGCGACACTGCCTGCTCTCGAGTATTACACCTTTGATGGAAAGAAGCGAGAGCTTTCGGACTTTGTCCGATCGGAGGCGGCGGAAGCGGTGTTGGTTGTCGTGCAAGCGGCGTGGTGTGCGCCGTGTCAGAAGGAAATGAGCGAACTGGCCGCCCGCGCTGCCGATCTTCAAAAAGCGCGGATCAGCGTGCTTTCGCTCGCGGTTGATGCCGCGCGGCCGGACGCGGCTCGGGACGATGTGGCAGCCGCGCAGGCCTTTATCGAGCGGCTGCGGTGGCCCTTTGCGGCGGGTCTCGCATCCGAGGCCACGGTGAAGGGGCTGGCCGCCATCAATGCGCGCACGCTGTACCCTGAACGCGATCTGCCTTTGCCGTCCGCCTGGTTGCTCGATCGCGACGGCCGAGTGGCGGTCATTTATCAAGGGGCCCTGCGCCCGGATGACGTGCTGGCTGACTTCGATGGTATGAACACGGTC
>JALRGB010000541.1 GCA_023253575.1 Verrucomicrobiales bacterium | reverse complement strand
CCTTTATGTGGGTTTGGGATCCGGCGGGGCCGGACAATCGGGCTCGTTTGACCAATCCGCCGACGATAGCCAGTCGCACGGTTATTGATAAGCGGGGGTCGAGCACCTTGGGGAATGCCAAGATGAATTTGAATCTGGAGACACGCAACGCTTGGAATGAGGACCAGAGCCAGTACCCGTTGCTGGGAATGCCGAGTGAATCGGACTGGGTGTTGCATGCGCCCTTTGATTTCGACCGCTCGTTGATTCACAATCCATTGGCATATGCTTT
This sequence comes from Verrucomicrobiales bacterium, assembly GCA_023253575.1. Lineage (GTDB taxonomy): Bacteria > Verrucomicrobiota > Verrucomicrobiia > Verrucomicrobiales > V1-33 > CAJBME01. The sequence continues at coordinate 6,214 of JALRGB010000541.1, read as the reverse complement.
GAGCAATCAGTTAGGCCGGTATGCGAGTCGCACGCGGATGGCGGAAGTTTTTGTGGAGGTCACTGGATCTTCCTTGAGTTTCACGGGTACGGCCAACGGGGATTATTACGGGGTGTACAATGTGATGGAGAAAGTGAGGCGTAACAAGGAGCGGGTGGATGTGCGGAAGTTGGAGAAGTACGACAACGGGGAAATGGCACAATCGGGCGGGTGGATTTGGAAAGTCGACCGTTTGGACCCTGGTGATTCGGGTTTTTCGGCGGGGGGCCAGAGTTTTGCGTATTATTATCCTCGGGAGATGCAGGTGAAATCACCCCAGCGTGATCCTCAGGAGCAGTTTTTGGCTAAGAACTCGGCGCCAACGGCGAGTAATCCGCTGCCGGCCGGGTTCATCAAACGATTTAATGATGCGTTGCAGAAGACGACCTTCACTGATCCGGTCTTAGGTTATGCGCCGTATTTTGATGTGCCGAAGGCGATTGATCACCATTTACATAATGTCTGGACCTTCAATGTGGATGCTTTGCGTTTAAGTGGTTACTGGACGAAGGAGCGGGGCGGGAAGATGTTTCCTGGGCCGGTCTGGGATTTTGACCGGGCATTGTGTTCGACGGATGGACGGGACCTTGATCCTAAGACGTGGCGGTCCAAGGTGAATGATCAGGGGACGGATTTCTTTAATTTTACGTGGTGGAACCGATTGTTTCGCGACCCGAATTTCTATCAGAGTTACATTGACCGTTGGCAGGCCTTGCGGAAGCCGGGTCAGCCATTCTCGGCGGCGTCGGTCAATGCTTTGATTGATTCGTTGCAGGCGCAAATGAGTGATGAAGCGGTGGCGCGTGATTTTAGTCGGTGGCGTCAGGCCAAGCGGTCGTGGACCAGCCCCTTTACGGGCACGGTTTATCCGGCTCCTTCCAATAATCCTGTGCAAGGGCAAATTGCTGAGATTCAGCGTATTAAAGACTGGATGCAGCAGAGGGCGAATTTTTTTGACACGCAGTGGGTGGGCGAGGTGACGGCCTCGCTACCCGACAGCAATGTGGCGGTGGGCACGAAGGTCACGCTGACCGGGCCGGCTGGAGCGACGATTTATTATACATTGAACGGGGAGGACCCACGTCCCTCGGGTGGAGCGGTGGGGCCTGGTCCTGGATTTGTGCCATCGCTGTCGCCGGGAACCCTCGTGTATTCTGAGCCGATTACGGTGGCGTCCAGCGTCCGTGTGAGGGCTCGCGCTTTCAAGCCTTCGCACACGGCGCTGACGGGTGCCAATAATCCTCCATTGATCAGCAAATGGGGGGGGCTGCTCAATGTGCGTTATGCCACGGATCCGCCGGCGACCCCCGGATCGTTGGTGATTTCTGAAATCAACTATAACCCGTCGGCGCCGACGGCGGTGGAATTGGCGGTCAATCCGATTTGGGAAGCCTCGGATTTTGAGTTTGTTGAGTTGTACAATCCGACTGGGATGGCGGTGGATTTGCTGGGGGTGGGGCTAGCGGATGGCATTACGTATTCGATTGCGGGCGAGTCGGCGTTGTCGTTGTCTCCGGGCGGCACGGTGGTGATTGCGAGTGATCCGGAGGCGGTGGCGGTGCGTTACGGGCGTGGCCGGGGCCCGGTTTTGGGTCGTTTCACGGGCAGTCTGGCGAATGGGGGAGAGTTGTTGTCGGTGGTGGGTGCGGGCGGGGCGCCGTTAACGGGGGTGGCCTTTAGTGACAGTTGGTATCCGGCGACGGATGGAGCGGGAGCGACGCTGGTGGTATATGATCCACTGGCTCCGGTCGGGGTGTTGGGAGGTGCGGCTAATTGGAGGGCGAGCGCGGTTTTGGGCGGGTCGCCGACGGCTTATGATGGCGCGAGTGCGCCGCGGCCCGGAGTTCGGGGAGGTTTTTCCGGTGCGTACACGGCGGTGCTCTTGTCCGGGGTGCTGGACGGCGGGCTGGGGGGGAGTGTGCCTGCGGCGACGCAGTGGAGTGTGGTGGCTGGGCCGGGGACGGCGGTGATCACACCGGCGGATGCCTTGACGGCGACGGCGGTCTTTTCGCAGCCCGGTGCGTATACGGTGCGTTTGACGGCCAGTGACGGGCTACTGATGCGATCGTCGGAGGTCATGGTTTATGCTCAGGACACTCCGGCGTCGTGGCTGGCGGCCCGGCCGGGCATTGGGGGATTGGAGGACGATCCTGATGGCGATGGTCGTTCCAATTATGTTGAGTATGCCTTGCAGACCGATCCACGGGCTCCGCAAGCGGCGGCGCCGCCGGTGATCGGGTTTGAGGAGGGTCGTCAATCGCTGGTGTTCACGCGGCTGACACCTCCGGGGCCGGTGACGTATGCGGTTCAGATCAGTACGGATCTGGCCAGCTGGAGACTTCCAAATCCCGGTGAAATCAACGAGGAGATCCTTTCTTCGGATGGTTTTACGCAGACGGTCAAGCTCACGGACACGGTGGCAGTGGGTACTGGTGTCCCGCGTTATCTTCGAGTGCGAATGATTTCGGTTCCTTGATTCGTGGCCGGCCGGGGTGGTCTGGGGAAGGATCTCAGCGCCTCTGCTTGCATTTTGGCGCGCTGGGTTCATTCATCCTGTTCCATGACGACCTCATATTTTTCTGTCCGTTCACCTTTGGTTCTTCTTGCCGTCCTCGGTCTGGTGTCCTGCCAGTCGACCACGCCCCCTGATCGATTTGTGATGGCCGATCGTGATGGCAATGGTTTTCTCAATGCTGACGAAGTCAGCGATTTTTATGTGGGTGGGGTTTTTGATGCGAGGGACACCAATAAAGACGGGAAAATCACCAAGGCCGAGTGGAATCCGGAGATGGGTGCTGCGGAGTCCCGTGATTTTGACCGTCATGATGCCAATGGCGATGGGGTGGTGACGCGGGAGGAAGCGATGGCTTGGGCGCGCAAAGGCGGCACGTATGCGGCAGTCGTCAAAGAGGCGGATACGAATAAGGACGGCTTGGTGAGCCGGGATGAGGCCATGGCCTATTTTGCCTCCAAAGAGTAACGGAGGCGCGGAGCGATCGCCTCCGGAGCTGGTATTAGAGGCCTCGTTCTCCGAGCCAGCGTCGTGCTCGGCGAATTTTAGGCTGGAGACCGAATGTCTTGACGGCTTTATCATGGAGGAAGCCGATGGCTTCGTCGACGGAATCAGTGATGTGCAGGAGGCGGAGATCGATCGTGGAAATCATGCCTGTTTCCGCCATTTTATTAATCATGGCTATTTGTTCTTTCCAGTAATCGGTTCCCATGAGGATAATCGGGAAGTCATCGAGTTTATCCGTTTGGATGAGAGTCAGGGCTTCGAACAATTCGTCGAGTGTGCCGAAGCCGCCGGGCATGACGATGAAGGCGTAGCTATATTTGATCAGCATCATTTTGCGCACGAAGAAGTAGCGCAGGGTGACATGGGCATCTAGGTATGAGTTGGCGTACTGTTCGTGAGGCAGTTCGATATTGCAGGCGACGGAGCGGCCGCCGACGTCTTTGGCGCCGCGATTACCGGCCTCCATGATACCGGGGCCTCCACCGGTCATGATGGTGAACCCCATTTCTGCGGCGGCCGACCCCATTTGGCGGGCCAGCTGGTAATGAGGATCATTTTCTTGGGTGCGGGCGGACCCAAAAATGGTGACGCATGGTCCGACGAAGTGCAGAGTACGGAAGCCGCGGAGTACGTCCCAAGCGATGCGTATTAGGGTGACGGCTTCTTCGGTGCGTGACTGGGGGCCGGCGAGGAGGAACCGGTCTTCGACTGGCGGGAGGAACAGGCGGGCTGGGTGGTGGGGGGGCAGCTCGGTCATGAATGCATGGGGTGGGTGGGATTTTTTTGGTGATGCCCCTGTGGTGGACAGGCTGGGGTTCAGGTGGGGGTGGGGGATGGCTCATCCCGTTCCTCGATGGTGGCCTGCTTTTTCAGCAACTCCACCCATTCCCGACTTTTTTGGTGTTGGTCCTCGGTGATCAGTTGTTGGAGGACATCGTCGCGCACTTCGTCGAACGGGCGGGGAACGGGGGGGCGTCGTCCGGTGCATTGTGCCAGATGCAGGCCGAAATAGCTGGGAAAGACCGGGCTCATTTCATTTTCTTCGAGGGAGAAAACGATGGTACTAAATTCGTCCATGAAGTCGCGCTGTTTAAACCACCCGAGGTCGGTGAGTTTGTCTTCCTTGTCAGTGTGTTCATGGGCCAGTGGGGCGAAATCTTCACCGGCGTGGACGCGGCGACGCAGAGCGCGCAGTTCATCGTAGAGGCGCTGCCGGTCTTCTACTTTCTGTACTTGTTTAAATAGGTGGGTGGCCCGCACTTCCTCCTCGGTGAGGTAATCGGCTTGATGTGATTCATAATACGCGCGGAGTTCAGCTTCGTCTGGTTCGGGGAGTGGCCCCAAGCAGGCGCGCAGCGTTTTTTCCACCCGCAGGCCGTTGGCGATATCGGCTCGAACTTCCGGCAGCTGGCAGGAGTGAAGTCCCAGATTTTCCAGCAGCTTTTCTCGGCCGCCATGTTCCGTCTCAATTCGAGCCAGAGCTGAATCGATTTCCTCTGCGGTGACCTCGAGGTCTCTGCGTTGCGATTCTTGATTCAGTAGAACGCGGGCCACCACGTTTTCCCGTGCCATGGAGCGAAACTCGGGATCTCGCTCGCAGCAGCTCATGTTGCCTAGACTTTCAGCCTGGCTTTTGATCGCCCGGAATTCGCCTTCGATCAGATCCGGATCAATGCGCTCGTTATTTACATAAAGGTCCATGGTCTACCGTGGGGGCAAACCATCGTGGTATCAACCGCTGAGCGGCGTGACCAAAAGGCGTGGGGACAGAAAAACCACAAAAAAATGCCCGGAAACGCAGAGCGTCCGGGCACAAATTTACTGAACCATCAGATGTGATGGTTTTTATCTCAACGAGTTTGTCGCTGAGCGGGGGGGGTTATTCGGCGGATTCGACGGCCAAGACTTGGCGACCGTTGTAGGTGCCGCAGCTTGGGCAGGCGATGTGAGCTGGTTTGGCAGCTCCACAATCGCTGCAGGTCGCGAGCTGGGGCGCACGCCACCGGTTCGCGAACTGGCGGAATTTCTGCTTCATTTTGGATTTGCGGCGCTTTGGAACGGCCATGGCGTGATCAGGTTAGCGGTTGCGGCGGGAATTTTCAGGGGATGGAGCGGGCACTTGAAGTTTTAATTGATCAAGCGCGCCCCACAGGTCCTGAGAATCTGAGCGGGTGGATGTCTCTTCCGAATGGTCGAGCGAGTGTTGACTCGCTCCGGTGAACATCGTTGCTGCGGAGCAGACGCGCGGATGAAGCGACGCCTCTTCGCATCTCGGATGATCCGGAAGGGCAAGAAGCATATCTTCTCGAACTGAGTCTGTCAAATCCACGCTCAGAGTTTTTCCGTCCAGTTCTTGTTCGATGAAATACCCGTCGAGGGTGATGCGGTCGGTGAATGGTTCTAGGCACCGCACGCATTCAAAGGAAAAATCGGCACTGAGTTCGCCGGTGACGGTGAGTTGGTCCTCTTGGTGGTGGACATGCAGACGGTAGTGGAGTGGCGACAGCGGGCGGGGCCCGCCGGGTTCGAGGTCAAAGATTTCGATGGGCAGGGAGCCGGCCACCTCGGTGTTGGGGGCCGACATGTCGGACAGGTCAATGAGCAGGCGGCCGTCGGCGGACGGGGGTGATGGGTGGCGTGGGGCGGACATGGATTGGAGAAGATTAGGCGAATTTTGCCCGCAAGGCATGCGCTACCTGCGGCGGGACGAAGGTGTCGATTTGACCGCCGAGGCGGGCGATTTCTTTGATGATGCGGGAGCTCAGGTAGGTCAGTTCTTCTTTTGGGGTCAGGAAACAGGTTTCCAGATCGGAATGAAGTTTGCGATTCATGAGGGCCATCTGGAATTCGAACTCGAAGTCTGAGATGGCGCGCAGGCCGCGCACGACCACGGTAGTGTTGTTTTGGCGGGCGAAGTCGACGAGTAAGCCTCCGAAGCTGGTCACCTCGACCCCGGGCATCTCGCGGGTAGCGTGGCGCAGTAGGCTCATCCGTTCTTCGGAGGAAAACAGGGGTTTTTTGAGGTCATTGTGGGCGACGGCGACGATGACGCGGTCAAAAAGCCGGGTGGCCCTTGCGATCACGTCGAGGTGGCCGTTGGTGACTGGATCAAAGCTGCCTGGGTAAATGGCGGTGTGCCGCATGGGCGATGATGGG
>JALRGB010000529.1 GCA_023253575.1 Verrucomicrobiales bacterium | reverse complement strand
AACCAGCAGCCGACCAGCCTTTCCACCGAAGCGCTCCAGTGCCCACGCAAAGAGGGCCCTCTCCCTTCGCGTCCTCCGGCTCCCCATGGCCGGCGACCCGCTGCTCCCCGCCCACGGCGCCTAACGGAATCTCCGAAGCTTCCAGCTCACCCCACTCGTCTGCGACGTGACCGTCCGGTTCTGCGACCGGCACATCCGCAGGAACAGCCGCACCCACGACCGGATGGTCCAGGCCGCCCGCAGCGGAGTGCCGAACATCGCCGAAGGCAGCGAGGCCAGCGCCACCTCCAAAAAAAGAGTCATGGGCCTGATGGACAAGGACTGTCCATACCGTCCATCCCCAAAGCCTAATACCCTGAGCTTTCCGCCAATGCGGCACTGGTCCTGATCCGGAGTGGGTGGCGCGCGGCTCGACCGCCAGGTGGCTTCACTGGCCGAGGCCTTTGAGCGGGACGGCGGGTTTACCGAGCGACTCTGCCGGGTGCGATCGGCGAGGCGCCCCCAAGCACCGCAACACTGATGGCAAGACCCATCACATTGTGCTTGAATTTCAATAGATTATATTAAAATCAATTATTGCTATCGTGATCCAGAAGCTCCCCTCTGAGAAGAATTGTTTACCATGACGTCCGCCTCCTCGGCTTCCGCCCCCTACTTGTTTCCTGAGAAGATTGATCTGGAGAACCCGGTACTGGCCGAGTTTTACGTCACTTATTTGCGTGGGCTGACGCACAAGCTGAACAACTTGCTGGCGGTTTTTCAGGGATTTTCCAGTTTATTAATGATGAACGACGCGCTGGACGGGTCGGCGCGTGAGAGTTTGGGCCACATGAAGGCGGCGGCGATCAACGGGCAGGAATTGAGTGCCAAGATTCTTCCTGGGGGTGCCTGTGCCCGGCTGAGCCCGCAGAAGACGAACTTGAGTGAGCAGCTACCCAACATGGCGCGCACGTTGCAGGAGCCGTGTCAAAAGCTGGGGGTACCCTTTGAGTTACGGGCGGACCCGTCGCTGCCGCTGGTGGATTTGGATCAGGCTCGGTTCAAGGAGATCTTGAGTGAGCTGCTCAAAAATGCAGCGGAAGCGGTGAAGGAGCAGGGGGCGGGTGACGTGACGATGGAGATTTACGGTCCGGGTCGTTCTCCTGAAGGTGGCAGTGATCGACTGGACTTGTTTGTGCACAATACCGGGCGGATTCGCGAGGACAAATTCGCGGAGATTTTCAAACCCTTTGTCAGCACGAAGGATGGCAGTCATTTTGGGCTGGGCTTAACGGTGGCGGCCAATCTGGCCCATCAGATGGGCATGACACTGGGAGCGCGGAGCGAGAACGGCCGCACCACGTTCTGGCTGAGCATCCCAGTGGCGGCGGCCGCTCCGGCAACCCCTGTGGTGCCGGCAGTCTCAGCAGTCTGATTGCCTGCAGGGTGGTATTGACCCCGGGCAGGCCCTGAGTAGTGAGTATAAGCGCCCCGCTGGCTCAGGATTTCCTGACTGCCTTCGGGGCGTGTTCGTTCGCTGGTTTGTTCCTTAATCTTTTATCGTCCATGGTCTGGCTCGGCAAAAAAGTATTCGACATGAGGCACCAACTCTCGGTGAAGCGCAAGCTGATCCCGGAGGATGAGGAAAAGCCATTTTTGGACCATTTGGAGGATCTCCGAAAGTCCCTGTCTCGCATTGTGGCCACGCTTCTGGTGGGCATGGTGGTGTGTTTCCTCTTCAAGGAGGAGATTTTCAAAATCATCGAACGCCCGATCAATGCGGCGGACATCGGAGTCATGGACAAGGAGAAGAGCCCACTCGGGCTGGAGACTCCTGAAGAATGGCCAAAAGTGGCGGCCATTGCCTACGGATTGCTGGGGCTAGACGAGACGCAGCGCGGGATTTACCTGCAACATGCCTATACCCCTGAAACAGAGCATCTGCGGCCAGTGGTGAACGCCTTGCTCCTGCTGCATGCCAGCCAGAACCTGCCCAAGGAAAACCGACAGGCCTACGTCCAAGCCGCCGCCAGCGGCAACGAAACGCTGCTCAGCATCATCCGGGACATGGAGGAGAAAAAGGTCGATACCTCGTTCGAGCGCGGCCCGAAACACATGAACCTGCGGTTTTTTAAACCGGGCGAAGGATTCAATCTTTCCATGAAGCTCTCGCTCTATGCGGGCATCGTCATCGGTTTCCCGCTGCTGGTGTATTTTCTGCTCGAATTCATCGTCCCGGGCCTCCGGCAGGAGGAGCGCCGCATTCTGTGGCCGTCCTTGGCGGTTGGCTTTGGCCTCTTTTTAGGAGGGGTATTATTTGCCTACTCCGTGGTCACGCCCAACGCTCTGCGATTCCTCTACAACTATGACCTATCGCTCGGCGGCACGACTGAATACCGCTTTACGGATTACGCGAGTTTTGTGGTCCAATTCACCCTGATTTTCGGACTGTGCTTTGAGCTCCCGGTGATCGTCTACGCGCTGAACAAGCTGGGGATTCTCAGCTACCAGCTGATGAAAAACACGCGCAGCTACGCCATCATCATCATCGTCGTCCTCGCGGCCTTGCTCACGCCCACGACCGATCTGGTCAACCTGTCGCTTTTGGCCGTGCCCATGGTTTTTCTCTACGAAATCAGCATTTGGATCGCCTACTTCCATGACAAAGCCGTCAAAAAGCGGGAAACGGAAGAAGAAGCCGCTGAAGAAGCCGCCCGGGAAGCCCGCCGCGCCCGCGCCAATATGGCCGGAGCCTACCTCGAGCCCGCGGCCCACGGCACAACCGACCCCATCCCCTCCCCTTCAAATCCAGCCGACGGCAACAACCCCTCCTCCCATCACGATGACGCCACCGATTATCAGGAAGAATATCATCCACGGTTTCACGACGACCATCATCACCACGAGCCAGGTCAAGCTAGCTCCAACACTCCGGCCCAAGAACCCAACGACCACGGAGTCGACACCTCCAGCCCCCCACCCCAGCCGCCCGAACCCGGCCTGACCGGCCCGCCGCGCGCCGAGGTCGAAAGCTATAAAGACCGAGCCGCCCCATGGCCCGCAGCTCAAACCGAGCCGCCCGCAGCTCAAACCGAGCCGCCCGCAGCTCAAACCGAGCCGCCCGCAGCTCAAACCGAGCCGCCCGCAGCTCAAGCCG
>JALRGB010000483.1 GCA_023253575.1 Verrucomicrobiales bacterium | reverse complement strand
CGCAAAAAATTATTCCGTCACCTATTACGCTCCCCAACCACGGGCCATCTTGCGCATCGTCGACCCCAAAGACACCGCCGTCAGCAAAGGATACGGTGAATATGGCCGCGTGGAATTGACCACCCTGACTAAAGAATTCTTCATGCCCCGCTTCCTCGAACGCGATGAAGCCATCCGCCGCGAACCGTGCGAGCGCTACCCGTGGGACGGCGTCGGTGACGTCCGCCCGTTCGGCGCCATGGAGAAAAAAGTCATCGAAGGCGTCTACTAAACCTCGTCGGGAAGAAAACTTCCATACGAAAGCAAATCGCAGTTCCCAGGGCGATGCTCTGGGATTTCACAGGACGACCCGTTGGGGCTAGGGAGGCGTGGTTCGCACTCTCCGACGGGGAGTCTGCTGCTCAAGACGAGGCCGCGGGTGGACCCCGGCGGGCATGGCGCGCCATCGCTTCGTCGTAAAATCCCTCGAGTTTGGCAATCTGGGCGGCGTGCTCGAAATTTTCCCGCATGTCAGCCGCGGCGGCGCGGCCCATCGTTTCCCAGAGTGCTGACGTGGAGACGAGCTGATCGAGACTGGCCACGAGGCCGTTTTCGTCGCGTTCGGGCACCAATATTCCGGTCTCTTGCTGACGAACGGCTTCGGGGATACCGCCGTGCAAAGTGGCGACCACGGGCAGACCGGTGGCCATGGCTTCGAGCATGGAATTAGGAATCCCTTCCTGATTTTGATCGGCTGTCATCTGGCTTGGATGCACGAAGACGTGGGCCTGATGATAGAGATCGCGCAGTCCGTCCTGATTAAGAAACCCGGTGAACGTCACTTGCGAGCCGATGTTGAGTTCGGCGACGAGTTGATCGAGCGCGGCTCGCAGCGGTCCTTCACCGGCGATGGTAAAGTGGGCCTGTGGACGAGTGGCCGCGAAGCGGGCGAACGCGCGGAGCGCGACCTCGAGGCCTTTTTTCTCGATCAGGCGGCAGGCTTGCACGAGGTGCCAAGCTTCTCCGACTGGACGCGGGCGGTCGCGGAAAGGAAAGGCTTCGAGGGGGATGCCAGTGCGATTGAGGCGCACTTTTTCAGGATCGGCACCGAGGGCGACCACGCGTTCCCGCAGCGATTCCGACCTGACGAGGACCAGCGAGATTTCCTGCAACAGAGCGCGCAGGCTAGCCTCATACCCCGGACGGTCAGCGCGGGTTTGCACGTCCATGCCATGAAAACTGACTACCGCGGGCAGCGGCCAGCGCCGCAAAAACGGCAGCAGATGGACCCCGGTGTGACCGAAATAAACATGCAACAGGTCGGCTTGATGGGCCGCCAGCACTCCCGCCAGCGCGCCGTACTCGCCTCGGTACACGATCGGAGGTTCGTGCCGCACGTATTTCAACCACGCCCGCCGGAGGAAATTCGAGCGCACGGCCGGCGGAATGATGGTTTTATCAAATGGAAACCGTTTAGCCTCAAGTCTTTCCTTACAGATGACAAATGTTTCCCACCGGCGCAGACCGGTGACTTGCCGGTAGATGTGCAGCATCTCGGGCTTGAGGAAGGTGGTGCAATAACTGGCGACGCGAGGCACGATAAAATGAGGCCAGACGACCATTCCGTCCAGCCATGAAGTCGCGAACCTTATCGCCGCCGCCCCAGCCGTCAATCCATGAGCACTTCGCTGACCAGCGCCACTAATTCAGCCGGATCATACGGCTTGGGTAGCACTGCCTTGAAACCGAAGTCCATATACCGCGACATAACGGCATCATCGGAATAACCGCTGGAGACAATGGCCCTCACTTCCGGGTGAATGACCCGAAGTTGCTCCATCGTCTCCCGCCCGCCCTGACCACACGGAATGCTGAGATCGAGAATTACCAAGTCGAACGGCATCTTTTTTTCCAATTCTTCGCGATACCGCTGCACGGTGGAAGCCCCGTCGGTGGTTGTTTCCACCACAAACCCGCGCGACGACAAATTGGCAAAAACGAGCTGACGGATAAGTGGTTCGTCTTCAAGGACAAGAATCCGCGACGTCTGACTGGAGGCCGCCGGATGGGAGCGGGCCACCGCCACCGCCGCCGCGCCGGGCACCACCACCCCCGGAAGATGTACCGCCACTACCGTCTGCCCAGGCTGCGACCGGACCTCAATGCGCCCCCCATGCCCGCGCACAATACTCTCACACACCGTGAGCCCAAGCCCGCTCGCATTGTCGTCGGCCCGAGTCGTAAAATAAGGCTCAAAAACACGCGCCACATTCTCCGAAGGAATCCCCCGGCCATTGTCGATCACTTCAAATGTCGCCTCCGCCTCGCCAGCCCGCCGATCCACAAAAACTCGCAACAAAATGTCCCCCGCCCGACCCCGCGGAATCGACTGCTCCGCATTGCGCAGCAAATTGTACAACAATCGACGAATCTGGGCCGGATCCCACTCGGCCTCTCCCAAATCCGGCCCCAAAACGACCCGCAAAACCGATCCTTCCGTC
>JALRGB010000457.1 GCA_023253575.1 Verrucomicrobiales bacterium | reverse complement strand
TGGTTCTTGCGAGGAGTGAGGCAAAAGATCCGGCGCGAGACCGATGCCTACAACCCTGAAACCAATGCTGTCCATTGCCGCTCTGCTCTTGATGGGCGCGCTGGCGTGCGCAACAGCGACCCCCGTCCAGCCAATTTTCGCCATCTGGCTTGTACAGCCCCGCTCCTTCACCACTGCATAACCGGCTTCCCTGTTCTCATCCATGCCCCTTTTCGCCACTGGCCTCAACCACACGACTGCCACGATCTCGCTTCGGGAACGGCTGGCGGTGCGTGAAGCGGAAGTGCCTGAAGTGATGGCAGCCTTGCGCGACCAACCGGGCGTGGAGGAAGTCGTTTTGATCTCGACCTGCAATCGGGTTGAAATCTATGCGGCGGGTTCTGAACCGCAGTCGGTGCTGCCGTATCTTGATTCCCGCTTTGGCCTCGGGCCGGAAGCGTCGAAGCTTTACCGCCATGTCGGCGAAGAAGCCGCCCGCCATCTTTTTCGTGTGGTGAGCGGACTGGACAGCATGGTATTGGGCGAAACCGAAATTTTTGGTCAAGTGAAGACGGCGTATGCCAAGGCGCAGGAAGCGGGCGCCACGGCGCGCACCTTGAACAAATTGTTTCAGCATGCGTTCCGGGTCGGCAAACACGTGCGGACCTCGACGCATATCCAGCAAGGGGCGACTTCTGTCGGCGGGGCGGCGGTGGAGCTGGCGGAAAAGATTTTCGGCGAGCTTCGCGACAGCACAGTCATGATTCTGGGAGCGGGCGAGATGAGTCGCCGCACGGCCCAGAGCCTGCAAAGCCGAGGCGCCCGCAGCGTGATCGTCGCCAACCGCACCCATGAACGAGCCGTCGAGCTGGCCGCCGAAATGGGCGGCCGCGCCGTCCACTACGACGCTTGGCCCGAAGAGGTGAAAATTGTCGATGTCATCATCAGCTCGACATCCGCTCCCCACCACGTCATCACCCCGGATCACGTCCGCGCCGCCCTGCGTCGGCGCCAGGGACGGCCGCTCTTTCTCATCGACATTGCCGTCCCCCGCGATATCGACCCGGCTTGCGGCGAGTTTGACGATGTCTATTTGTATAATGTCGACCATCTGGAAGGCATGGCTTCTGAGGCCCGAGCGCGCCGCGAAAAAGAAATCCTCCGGTGCGAAAAAATCATTGATGGCGAAGTCACGACCATTAGCCGTCAGCTGGCCATTCCCCCCGGAGTCGTTCCGCGGGCGGTGCCATCGCCCGAATCCACCACCTCCGCTTCAACCACTGCCACTGCCACCCACCCAGCTTCGGCCACTCCCGCTTGACGGACGGAGGCCTGCATCACTCATTTTCTTTTGCCGATGATTTTAGGTACACGGGGATCAGCCTTGGCGCTGGTGCAAACGCAGATGGTACTGGCCGCGCTTCGGAGTGCGCATCCCGGGCATCATTTTTCACACGAGGTAATTCACACCACGGGCGATCTTCGTCAAGATTTGCGGCTGGGCCGTCCTGATTCAGGGGCGGATAAAGGTGTTTGGACCAAGGAGTTGGAAGCTGCGCTGGCCTCGGGCTCAGTGCAGGTGGCCGTGCACAGTGCGAAGGACGTACCCACCGAGCTGCCACCGGGTTTTCACCTAGCCGGATGCCTGCCGCGGGCGCATGTCGAAGACGCACTCATTTCTAAACTTCCCGGAGGAATCGCCGCGCTAGCGACCGGTGCCACCGTGGCCACCAGTAGTGTGCGCCGGGCCTGCCAGCTCCGGCATTTTCGCCCGGATCTGCAGGTGGTGGAAATTCGTGGCAATGTGCCCACCCGTCTGCAAAAACTGGCCGATTCAGATGCGCTGGACGCGCTGGTTCTGGCGCGCGCCGGTCTCGACCGGCTGGGATATTCGACGTCGTGGCTTGAACCCGCGGCCATCGGCCCTTTGTCGCCAGCCGTATTTTCCGAACCGGCGCGCCAGCCGCTGCCGGACGGGCTGGAGGCAACGCTGCTACCGCCAGCAGACTTTCTGCCGGCCGCCGCTCAGGGGATTGTCACGCTGGAGGTATTCGGCAACGACCCGGTCCGCGACGGCCTGCTGGCCGGCATCACGGACCAGTCCACTTGGCGCGCGCTGCGAGCAGAGCGGGAATTTCTGCGGTTGCTCAAAGCCGGCTGCCACACGCCGATCGGCCTACTGACCACCGAAGCGGATGGTCACATGACCATGACTGCCATCGTTTTTCCAGAACAACCACTGGCCACCACCTCCCCGCTCACCGCGCAAACGACTGGATCCGCTCACTCCCCCGAAACCGTGGCCGCCGCGCTTTTTCACGCCCTCGCCTAAGCCCCACGCCCCCCCTGCCCCCACCTGGCATGATCCACATTTTCGCCACCACCAGCGGGCTGCGCCTGCACACAGCCGAAGGCTGGTCTCACGCGCCCGGCCTCACCCTCGACGCAATTTTTCAATCCGATGCGCCGGCAGCACTCGCTTACGAAGCCGCCAGTCTGCGCGCCGAGCCGCCTCGCCCAGAGGAAATACTGCCCCCGATCCAGCAGCAAGAAGTATGGGCCGCCGGCGTCACTTATCTTCGCAGCCGCAATGCAAGGATGGAAGAAAGCGAAGGCTCCGGAGCCAACCGCCTCTACGACCTCGTCTATGAGGCGCCACGCCCGGAATTATTCTTCAAAGCCACCGCCCGCCGCGTCGTCGGCCCCGGACAACCCGTCCGCATCCGCCGAGACGGCACCTGGAATGTGCCCGAACCCGAATTAACCCTCGCCATCAATCACGCCGGTCACATCATCGGCCATACCATCGGCAATGACATGTCGTCCCGCGATATCGAGGGCGAAAACCCCCTCTACCTGCCCCAAGCGAAAATCTTCACCGGTTCCTGTGCCCTCGGCCCCGCCCTCGTCCTCAGCGATGCCCCTCTCCCCCGGCACACTCCCATCACCCTCACCATCATTCGACACCAGCAGACCGCCTTCACCAGCACCACCAGCCTCAGCCAGATGAAACGCGAGCTCCCAGAACTCGCCGACTGGCTTTTCCGCGAAAATGATTTTCCTCACGGCGTCTACCTCATGACCGGCACCGGCATCGTACCCCCACCCGACTTCACCCTGCAGCCGGGTGACTTCATCCGCATTGAAATCGACGGACTGGGGATATTGGAAAATACCGTCGCCTAGAACGTTGCGGCATTGACCCCGGAGGATCCCGCGCGTTACTCGCTTCCACTTTTCTCGGGCTGAGTTTTTGGTTTGAGGTTTCTGTCATTTCCGCCCTGTGTTCCGCCTTGCTCTTAAGATGCTCCTGGGTGACCGGGCCAAATTTCTCATGCTGCTTGGCGGTGTGACATTTGCGGCGCTCCTCATGCTACAGCAAGCCGCCGTTTTTTGCGGCTTGTTGACGTGGACGACCAGCCATCTAACCAACATGCAGGCCAAAGTGTGGGTCGTCGAGGCCATGGTCGAGCAGGCCAACGAGCTCAAACCCTTGCGGGATACCGACGTCTCGCGCGTGCGCTCCGTCACCGGCGTAGGATGGGCCGTACCTCTCTACATCGGCATCACCAACGCCCGCCTCAGCGACGGCAATTTTAAACCCATCCTGATGGTAGGACTCGATTCCGCCACCCTCGTCGGCCGCCCCGCCACCATGCTCGATGGCCGACTCGAAGACTTGCGGAAACCCAACAGTATCGTCATCGACGATCTGGCCCTGCAACGGCTCAGAACTCCGTCGGGAATCCCCCCAAAAATCGGCGACTCCTTTGAAATTAATGATATAGAAGCTCGTATCGTGGGCATCTGCAAAGCCGACCGCGCGTTCTTCGGGTACCCCTACGTCTTCACCACCTACGATCAAGCCCTGCAATTCGCCCCACGACAACGGAAAATGCTCTCCGCTTCACTCGTCGAGCCGGCCGTCGGCTGGACCGCCGAAGCCACGGCCCGAAAAATCGAGTTAGAAACCGGCCTCAGAGCGTACACGCAGGAAGAGTTTTATTGGGCCACTATCCGATGGTTTTTCAAAAATACTGGGATTCCGATCAGTTTTGGGACCACGATTATTCTCGGCGTCATCGTTGGTATCGCCATTAGTGGTCAGACGTTTTACACCTTTGTGCTGGAGAATCTCCGACATTTGGGCGCCTTAAAAGCGATGGGGGCGAGCAATACGCTGCTTTCCATGATGTTGATTTTCCAAGCGTTTTTTGTCGGTTTCACTGGCTACGGAATGGGTTTACTGGCGGCTGTCGGGTTCGGGACTGGCGCCATCAAACGCGGTCAACCGCCGTTTGTCATGCCATGGCAGCTGCCCACCGGCGTCTTCGTCCTCATCATGGTCATTTGCCTGCTGGCGGCCTTGATCGGTATTCTCAAAGTCATTCGACTTGAAGCGGCCGTCGTCTTTCGCGGATGATCATGGACCCAACGACTCGACAAACAGCCGTGCAGGTCACCGGGCTGACCAAGGGATTCGGCCGCGGCGACGCCCGCACGCTCGCCCTGAAAGAAGCGGAATTTAATGCCTATGAAGGTGATCTGCAGTTGATTATCGGTCCCTCCGGCTGTGGCAAGACCACCCTACTCAGCATGATCGCCGGCACTCTGGTGCCGGATCAGGGCGAGCTCACCGTGCTCGGCCACAAGCTACATGCCATGAGTACCGCCGCCATCACCCGCTTCCGGCGCGAAAACATCGGGTTCATCTTTCAACAGTTTAACCTCATCCCCACCCTCACCCTCGTCGAAAACATCTCAGTACCACTGCTGCTCGCCGGAACCCGCGTCCGACAGGCCGAAAAAACTGCCGACGCCATGCTCGATCGCGTCGGCCTCGGCGGTCGCGGCAAAAATTACCCTCGCCAACTTAGCGGCGGGCAACAACAACGAGTCGCCATCGCCAGAGCCCTCGTCCATGACCCGCGCCTCCTCATCTGCGATGAACCCACATCCGCACTCGACCGCGAAACCGGCCACCAAATCATGACCAAACTCCGCGAACTGGCCCGCAAACCAGGAAGATCCGTCATCGTCGTCACCCACGACCCTCGCGTCTACGAGTTTGCCGACCGCATCGCCGAAATGGAGGACGGCCGCGTACTGCGCCAGCTGGAAGGAGCCGCCATGGCCAACGCCACCCTCTAAATAAAACAACACGTTTCCCAAATCCCGCCCCCCGCCGCGCCCTGAGACCATTTCATCCATGATGTACCGACTTTCCATCCTGCTGCTGCTGGCCGTCAGCCTCTTCGGCATCATTAGCGGCGCGCGCCTCGTCCGAAATCAGGCCAAAAAACCTCTTCCCCCAGCCCCCATGGCCGAGCCCGCACGCTCGCCCTACACGGAATCACTGGCCGCCACCGGCCTGATCGAAGCCTCACGCGAAAACGTCAGCATCGCCCCCCCAAAACCCGGCCTCGTCCACCGAGTCATGGTGAATGTCGGCTCCCCCGTCACCACCGGTCAGGCCTTGTTTCAACTCGACCCCCGTGAAGCCACCGCCAAACAAGCCATGCTGCAAGCCCAGCTGGCCGTGCAACAGGCAAGCATCGCTGCCGAGACCGCCCTCCGTGACGATGCGCTCGATCAATGGCAGCGAATGCAAAAACTTCTGAGCGAGAAAGTCGCCAGCGAAGACGAAGCCAATCGCAAACGCTTTGCCGTGCAAAACTTGGAGGCTCGACTGGCCAAGGCTCAGGCTGACCTCGCCGCCATCGAAGCCCAACTCAATCAAGCAGCGGTCGAACTCGACGTCCTCACCGTCAAAGCCCCCCGGGATGGCGTCATCCTGCAACTCAATCTGCGCGAGGGTGAATATGCCGCCGCCAGCCCGTCCCAGCCACTCATGATCCTCGGAGACGTGGAAATGCTGCAAGTGCGCGCCGATGTCGATGAACAAAATGCCCCGCAAGTCCGGGCCGGCACCCCAGCCACCGCCTTCCTCAAAGGCACCACCACCCAACCAATCGCCCTGCGCTTTGTCCGCATCGACCCATTCGTCGTCCCCAAAAAATCCCTCACCGGCGAAAGCGCGGACCGCGTCGACACCCGCGTCCT
>JALRGB010000446.1 GCA_023253575.1 Verrucomicrobiales bacterium | reverse complement strand
CTGGGGAGAAACTGAAATCGAGGATTTCCTCACCGACGGCGTCGACCAGGCGGACGCGTTCTCCGGCGTTGTCGAGGGTGCCTGTGAACGGGCCGAGGCGGGGGAGGCCGTGGCCGTAGCGCAGGTCGAAGGCGCCGGGGTGGGCGGCGATGACGAGCCGTGCTCCGGCGGCGAGGGTGGTGTCAGGTGGGAAGGTGAAGTGGATGCCATCGGTGAACCGGCAGCTGTCGAGGGGGAGCGTGGTGGTGCCGATGTTACGAAGCTCGATGTATTCGAAGTCTTGAGCGTTGAGGGTGGGGGAAGCGGCGCGTTCGGCGGCGGTGGGGTCGGTGGGCGCGTACATCAGCTTGGTGATGCGGAGCTGCTGTTGGGCGGCGGTGGGGGCGATGGGAAGAGAGAAGCGGGAGACGACGGTGCCGGTGGTGGTGCGGAGTTCGATGGTGCCGCCGCGGGCGCTGAGGGCGCCGTCGTAATCACCGAGCAGGTATTCAGCGGTGGAGGGTGCGTCGGGGCGTGAGCGGAAGGCGGCGCGATTGTTGCACACGGTGGCGCGGTTGAGAGTGCTGGTGATGGCGGTGCCGGCGAGCACGGTGCCTGCTTTAAAAGTGTGGTGCAGACCACCTCCGACGAGCGACCATCCGCTCAGATCGACTGCCTCGGGGCTGTTGTTATGGATCACGAGGTGTTCTAGATCTTGGGTGCCAGCGGTGGGGTTGGGGTCGGCGCTTTCGATGGACACGTTGGCGGCGGCGGTCGGACTGGCGGCGGCCGGGATCATCTTGAAGTTACTGGACGGTCCGTAGGTATTGTAGAGCGATTGGCGGTTTTGTCCGAGCCATGAGTTCCACGAGCTGATGTTGTTATATCCGGAAACATTGACACCAAGCGGCAGTGGGGCCATGGAGGCGCGGACGACGGCCATGCGTTGTTCGAGGACTGACGTGCCGACCGGGGTGCCGGGCGGCCCCATCAGGGTATCCATGAGAGTACGGATGCGTCGGCCGACCATGGCGCGGATTTCGGGTGACTGGTATCCTTGTTCCCAGAGCACATTCCATTGTTTGGTGGAGCTGGCTTCGGCCCGGTAGGTGAATGTCGCCTGCCAAGGATTGATGGTGCCGTTCATGGTGCCGTCCTTATCCCAGGGGAACAAGAACCATTCGCGCGAGCCGTCGGTGTCTCGGTAGAAGTAGAAGTTTTTCCGATTGGTATCGCTATCGGAGAGAATGGGCCGCATGGCCATGAAGTTGATGAAATTGGGCAGGTTCAGACTGGTGAACAGGTGGGATTTCCGATCCTCAGCGGTACCGGTATTCAGTCGGGTGATGAATTCCTCCAAGTCTCCCATGCCTTCTTGGGTACGGGTCTTTTTTTCGATGCCGTAGAGAGTATCGCCGAACGAGGGGGAGTTGGAGTAGTCGCCTCCGGGCAGGGGTGTTTCGCCGAGGCGCTGGACAAACTTGTACATGGCTCCATCGGGGTCGAAGCCCCAGCGTTTGAGGTAATCTTCGTCCATTTGCTCGATGAGCACGGCCACGCGTTGAAACGAACCGTTGCGATACATGGCTACATTGAATGCCTCGCAGGCAGGATGGCCGCTGGTGCGCAGCATTTCGTAGCTGCCGGCCACGCGGTAATAATTGGGATCCGCGCCGCTGCCGTTCATGTTGACTTCGCCGACGCGGCCGAGGGTTTCATTGACGAAGAGGCCATCGCCGGCATTAAAATTGAATTTCTGTGAGCCGGCGGATGTATAGCCACCGCGTTGGCGGACGTAGATATTGTCGTAGAACTGTCCGCCGTACCAGACACTGGCGCGGCTGCCGGTGCGAGTATCGCTGTTGGTGACGTCGCTGGTGAACCATTGCATGATGGGCAGGCGGGCCGTGAGAGCGGGGTCTTTGACGACCGTGCCGAAGTATTGAGGCGACTGCGAGACGCCGTTGGTATTGGTGAGGTCGACGGGGAGAGGGGCGCGCCATGTGCGGGCGGCGGTGTCGGTGGCGGTGACGAAGTACCGCAGCATGCGTTTGGCGGTGGCGCCGCCGCTGTTGGGGATGGTGGCCGTGTAGAGGCGGCTGCCATCGGTGGCGCCGGGAACCGGACCGGCGTCGGTCATCGGAATGGCTGGCGCTTCGGGGGTGAACATGACCCGCGTGACCAACGAAACCGAGGCCACGGGAGCAAGGCGAGGTGTGACCTGCGCGGTCACGAGGATGGATTCTCCTGCCAATGGTTCGGCGGGCGAGTGAGAGACCTCGGCAATGGCCGGGCCCGGATCGACGAAAGTGTCGGCATTCGACCCGCCGGGCGTGGCGGTGGCAAAAAAACCGGCGCCCATGGCGGCCGGGGCCAGACCAGCCTCAAGCACTGGGACCAGTAGGAAATCGTCTTGGGTCTGGGAGCGGCGAAACCCGTGGACAGCGAGCACATTGACGCCTTTGACGAGCGCTGGCAAGGCGGCGGCTGAAATGTCGGTCTCTTCAAAGACGACAGCTTGGGAGTCAGAACGATCGGTGTCGGCCACGGCATTAAACGCGCGGACGCCGGTGAAATTGCCGCGCGCGACTTCCACGCCGTTGAGGTAGGTGACGTGGGCATCGTCGTATTTGATGCGGAGCTGCAAGGAGGCGATGAGTGCCGGGTCGGTGAGCGTGAAGCGGTGGCGGGTGTAGAGGCCGGTGCTGACGGCGGCGGCTAGGCTTTGCACATCATTTTGATAGTGAAAGGGATAGAGTGGAGTGGGAAAGCTGCCGGCTCCCTGGTCGCGGTGTTGCTGCACCATGAGGACGGGCAGTTCAGTGGGGAAAAACGTGGCCTCATCGATCTGTCCGACGAAGCGGAACGCTCCTCCTGTGTCGTCGCCCGAGCCGAGGTGGAAGCCGTGAGCGGCGGTCAGGTTTGGGCTGTATCCGCCCGAGATCGAGGCGGCTTGAACGCCATTAAGGTACAGTCGTTTGGTGCCTGACGGGCCCCGGGTGATGGCGAGGTGGGTCCAGGCGTTGAGGGTGGCCGGCCCGCCGGCTGCCACATGCCAAGTGGTTCCGGTGCCGGTCCAAAATTCCCATGTGTTTGAGGGGGTGAGGTAGAGGATAAATCCTCGCTGGGCGCCGGGGATTCCGGTGCGTGACGAGACCACGGCGCGGTATCCACTGCCGCCGGTGGGGCGGACCCAAGCGGCGAAGCTGAAGGTGGTAGGAGGATTGAGCTTGGCGGAAAACGGCACGGTCAAGCCGCCGCGACCGTCAAAATCCGCGGCGGTGCCGGTTGGCAGTGGACTGGCGGCGCCGAAGACGGGACCGACGCCGTTGGGGGTGGCGGTGTGTCCGGAGCCTGAGGCATCGGTGGCTTCGGTCGTGCCGGCAGGTTCGTTCATCAACCAGACACCGACGGGCGAGCCTTGTTCAAAGCCGGTTCCGCTGCCGGTTCCGGCGCGCCAAGAAGCGTCATTAAAGGCTGGGGCGCGCCAGTTTGTGACCGCGGTGTCGGGGGCGGCGGTGGTCGGGGCCAGAAACTTCACTGCCGTTGACGCGTTGACCAGCGACTCGGTGGCGGCCCGTGATCCATAACTGAGGTCCGTGACTTGCGGCGGGTAGGCGGGGGCGAATTCGCTCGCCTTGGTGGCTCCGTCGGGTTGGATCAGGGCAAGATACTCACCCGATTTGGCCAGAGAGAATGGGGCGTGCCAATACCCATGAGGATCGATATGTGGAGTGCCATCAGCTGAGCCGGTGCGGCCCGAACAAACGATCACGACACGACCGCCAGCGGCTAGGATCCTCGGCGGAAAAACAAATTTTTGCCCATTGCTGGCTGAGTCGGTGAGGCGCCATCCCGAGAGGTTGATGCTGGTGGCCTCTGGATTCCAGATTTCCACCCAGTCTTCGTAATTTCCGTGTCCGTCTTTCCACGTGGTGGCATTTGACGCCATGAATTCCGAAATAACCGGGCCGGCGGCGGCGGCGGTGAGGCCGGACAAAAGCATCGAAGCGAGAACGGAAACGAAGCGCATAAAACGTGAGTGTACCTCCGTAGGTGCGCTTGTCCTGTCAAAGCTGAGGGGGGCGATCTGGTCTTCCGCGGTGAACCGATCGTTCACTTTCGGCGGTTCTCGGCGGGAGTAGGCCATTAGAGGCTGTATGGAATTTCCGATAATTTTCGGTGATTTATGCTGGCGTTTTTCGGGTGCAGTCCGTAGAAATGACAACCGCCGGACGCGCACTCACGCGCCCAGCGGTGTCAACCTCAACACATCAGTGAACATGCCCGCCGCCGAGCGACCCCGAGGGGGGAAACCACGTGGTCTGACCCTGTAGCGGACATTTAACAAAGCGATATACCTTCCGCAGTCTGTCTTTCTTTCACCTTTCGCGGATTTTTCCGTCGAGCGATGATTACGGATTTTTCTGGGTGGTGTGGCTGGTGTGGGTCGTGGCTGGCTGGGCGGTGGTGAGTGGCGGGCGGATGGCGAGCCAGGACCAGCCGAGAATGAAAGCCAAGCCTCCGAGTGGGGTGACGGGGCCGAGGGCGGGGATGGAGGCGAGCG
>JALRGB010000440.1 GCA_023253575.1 Verrucomicrobiales bacterium | reverse complement strand
ATGTTTCATCAAGTGCTCGAACGCTTCGAGTTAAACGTCTGGAAAGTGATCGGTCTCATGGGGGCGGCTCTGTTTGGATGTCGCTGGCTGGTGCAAGCGGCCGCTTCGCGCCGCGCGGGTCGTTCCGTGGTGCCACCTGTCTTCTGGCTGATCAGCATCGCCGGATCGTTGATGCAGCTGCTCTATTTCACTTTTTATCGCGTCGATTCCGTGGGTATCATCAATACCCTACCTCCATTTCTGGTCAGTACTTACAACGCCTGGCTGGTTTTTGGAAAAAATGCCCGGTCGTCGGATGCCCCGGCCGCTCGTGCTGGGGACGACCAGTGAGGTCAGAAAAATTGGCGGGGGAGGATGGCTTGCTTTTCGTTTTTCCAGCCGGGACGAAAGCGGAGCTTTCCTGTGCTCACGTGTATGGGAGGACTTCGAGGGCGAAGCGAGCAGGAACGGCAGGATGACCCGATTTGGGCCCGGTTTTTGCCGGGGCCCACGAATCGTCTATTCCCGATTACTGGAGGCGGAAAGTGATGCGCGCCTTGTCTTTATCGTACGGTGACATTTCCATTTTCACGCGGTCGCCGATGACAAGGCGAATGAAGCGTTTGCGCATTTTGCCGGAGATGTGAGCGAGCACTTCGTGTTCGGTGCCTTGGAGTTTGACGCGGAACATGGTGCCAGCCAGCACCTGAGTAACGGTGCCTTCCAGTTGAATCGCCTGTTCTTTTGTTTCCTCTTCCTCGACCTGTTCCGGGCGTGGGCCGAATCGTTGTGGGCCACCAGAACGACGACGACCGGCAAATCGGCGACCGCCGCCGCCTCCTCCGCCACCGCCACCGCTACCACCGGGACGTGAGCCGCCGGGACGCGGCGGGCCACCCGGCCTTGGGGGGCCGCCTGGACGAGGGGGACCGCTGGCTCCGCCGGGACGAGGAGGGCCACCCGGACGGGGTGGACCACCGGGACGAGGCGGGCCGGTGGGCCGAGCCGCACTGCTGCCGCCTGGACGGGGCGGACCGCCCGGCCTCGCGGGGCCACCCGGGCGTGGCGGACCCCCGCCACCGGGACGCGAAGGACCACCGGGGCGATAACCACCACCGGGACGAGGAGCATTAGGACGACTGGGCATGCGGAGTATTGGAAAACGATGATACTCGATTCATTTTTGCCCGCTGACAACAGCAAATCAGAGAAGTGCGCCGGTCCGCAGAACGTGGCCACTCCTCCCGCCCGTCGGTTATTCCGTGCGAAAACTCCCCAGCGCTGACAGTCCTTCCTTGTTCAGTAAGAGCACTTCATAACTCACCGGATAACTCGCCGCCGCATACGCTTCAAGAATCTTCGGCCCCAATGCCTTGTAATCTCCCATCGGCCGTGGGAAAACATAAATCGTAAAGCGGTCGGGAATCAACACCACCAAGTCATCTCCCATCGCCGTGCGAAACATCTCGTAAAAAGCCGGTGCCAGCACCGTGCCAGCCGTCAAATGACTCTGGCCACGCACGACCGCCGAAATGACATTCCCGCGCGCATCCTTGCTGATCTCGGGCTTCAACGTGGCCCACACCCGCGTCGCCGCCGCTTCCGCCCGCCGCGTGAATCCCGCCCATCCATACCCCAAGGCGTCAAATTCCGTCTTTGTGTAATAACGCACACCTCCTAACCGGGTCTCCCGACCGGGTACGAAAGCCGTCATTTTCGCACCTTTGAGAAGGCGGCTGACCGGCGGTCCGTCCTTCGGCTCAATCAAAAGACACACCTCCTCCAACGCCCGCGCCGGCCCAGTCATAAAATAACACAACACCGAGAATACCAACATTCCACGCCTACAGAACTGCCGGGAAAAGACCGCGCCCACAGCTCGAAAAGTGCCGGCAAATTTTGAAAAATTAGTATTTACCATGTGCTGACAGTGAGATTTTTTCTGACGTCGCCTCAGCGTCTGGCTGTCGCAGCACTGAGAAAATAATCCAAGGTATTGGGGAAAACTGTCGCGAAAACGACATTTTAACGTATACTCATCCTTACCTATGGCAACTTCGACCACCCCAACCCGCCGGACTCGTTTCTCGCGGAGGATTCCTGATCACGTAACCGATGAATTGGTGAACGTGCTCTCGATCCCCAAAGTATACGAATTCAACGAACTTTTCGGCTTGGTCTATGAGAACCTGAAAAAGCGCAATGCGGTCAGCGGTGGTGAAGAAATGCTGCGTCTGCGGGCCTACGAGAAACTGCAGAATCTTGTCGGTCGGAATTTGGTGGAAAAAGTCATGAAAACATATCGCGGTCTGGCCGGAATCAAATCCGCCGCCAGCGTGAATCAACCAAAACCCATGATGAGTCCGATCATGGCTGCCGCTCAGGCCGCCGTGAAAGCGGAAGAAGAAGCAGAAGCCGCCGCCGAACGCGCTGCCGTCAAGGCCGCTACCGCCGCTACTGCGGCCGCCGCGAAAGCCGCTGCCACAGAAGCCGCTGTCGTGGCTAAAGCGACCGCCGTCGCAGCTAAGGCGACCGCCGTCGCGGCTAAGGCGACCGCCGTCGCGGCTAAGGCGCCAGCGGGTGCAGTGAAGGCGAAAACCGCTCCAGCTAAAACAACGGCCGCCGAGGCGAAGCCAGCCGCGAAGAAACCCGCGGCAGTCAAAACCAAGGCCGAAGCATCCGTGGAGGCGCAACCGTCACTGGCGAAAGCCGCCTCTGCCAAAAGCCCGGCCAAGACGACCAAAGTGGCAACAGCCAAGCCGGCCGCCAAAGCGAAAGCCGCCAAGTCTGCTGTGGTTGGCAAGAGCTAGGGTCACGGACCGCTGGCGCGACGAGCGTTGCGGTCTAAGTGAGTACATCCTTCATGAATCCCGCGATCCGCTCTTGGCTGGTCGCGGGATTTTTATGCGGTGTGTTCGCTGGTGCCGGGAGCCGGTGAGCTACGTTCGTTCACGCAGCAGTCCGTCGCGGTAGGCGACCACGAGTTCTTCCAAAGCGTCGGCGCGAGCCGATAGCTCATCTCCTTCTTCTGTGTCGGCGACGAGGCGTGGCTGCGGGTATTCGCACACAGTGGTGACGGTGGGTACGATATCAGCATCATTTTGAATGACTTCTTCGACGGATTCGAAATGATGGTGTTCGGCAAGGGCCACGCGTTCGGACGACAAGACGAGGGTGTAGCCGCGGTCGCCATAGACTTGAGAGAAGGCACCATCGATGGTGACAGCATTGCCGCCGTGTTTGACGGGTCGTTCACCTTTTTCCGGCTGGACCGGCACATGACCGTTGACGACGAGGGGCTGTTGAGATGTGACCCCCATTTCACGCGCGATCTGTCGGGTGAAGTCGGCGTCATTGATCATCTGGAAGTAGGGGTTTTTTGTTTCGCGATGGGTGGCGGGGTCTTTGATAAAATACCGTTCGAAGGTGGTCATCCGGTCTTTGCCGAATAGCGGCGATCGCGGTCCCGCCCACATCCACCAGAACCAGTCGGCGTCGGTGTCGGCATGGGAGGCGGTCTTGCGATAGGCGCGGCGTACCAGTCCCTCAAGGGCCTCAAATAAGGCGCGTCCAGCACGCGGGCGGCCTTCGATTTCCACGCTCAGCGGGGTGCCGGCGGCGTCGACCGGCACGCAGGCGTGGAAAATGGCGACGTGATCGCGCCGGGTGACCATGGCCCCATGGCGCACCACCCAGCTCATATGCTCCCAGAGCCGCGGACTGTGCATGAAGGATTCGCGCAAACGGTCGAGACACCGCCGTTCGTCGGCACTCAGGTCGGTGGCATGCCGGGGGTCGAGGGTGGGGAAATGAGTGTCAAGGAGCGGGTGAGCGACCCCTTCGAGAAGGACGGTGCCGTCACGCAAATTGATTTTATCAAGGATCAGGCGGTCGTCCATGCCCCACTCCGGATGACGGCGGATCATTTGTTCGGTGAGCTTGAGCTCGAGAAGCGTGGCCGCTTTGTGCATGCGCGCGACTTGAAGGGAGGAGCGCAGTCCGCCCTCGCCGTGTGGCAGAAATCGTTCAGCGGGATCCGTGCCGTACACGTCCCGGGCGAGTTTCTCCAGCGGACTGAGAATGATGCCATATCCCTCCTCCAGCTGCCAGAGTCGCTGGTAACGCAGTGACATGCGCAAAACAGTGGCAATTAAGGCTTCATGCCCAAGGCAGGCCCCCATCCAGGTCACATCATGGTTGCCCCAGACCAGAGCGACCTTCGGCTGTTGCTTGAGAAACTCGATAACCCGGTCGATCCGCGGGCCACGGTCGCCAAGGTCGCCCGCGACAATGATTTCACTTACGGCCAGCGTGCGCACAAGGCGGCAGGCATGATGCACGGCATCAAGGTCGGCTTCATGCGCAGTCAATAAAGCGAGCATTTCGTCGACGTAGCTCAGCGGGCGGCCGCTGTGAGGTTCGACCAGCAATTCGCGGTAGAGGTGGCGGTAATCTTCGACCATGCGGCTGCGGAGTTCCTCGCGCGGATAGGCGCCGGCCTGACGGCGGATGATTTCGAAGAGCTGGCGCAGGGTGGTGCGAACCCATGGTCCGCGGATGGTGGGAATAGCCAGTTCGGGGCGGGTGCGCATGACCTCGCGAGGGTAATAGATAAGAGCGAGGAGCTGACGTTGTTCGGTGGTCGAGAGACGGCCGTTGAAGATGGATTCCACTAACGGCCGCAGACTGCCGGAAGCATTGTTGATGACATGGCGTAATTTCCCGTCTTCCCCATGAACATCGCTGATGACATGGATCACGCCCTTGGGCAGCCGGCACTTGGCGCGCAGCAAGGCCGCTTCCGCCAGAGCGGCCCGCGCCGTTGGCACGGAATCAGCCAAAATCTTCAGTCGGGCAAGCGGGGTCGGGGGCATGCCCCAGTGAGGCTGTGTGGCCGCCTCCACGCAAGCGCGCACCCACCACGATTTGAGCGGTCCGAAGGCGGTGCGCGGCCACCATCCCCGCTCTACAGGATTCGCACGACGCGGGAATCTGGCGTAGAGTCGTCACTCGCATGTCTGACCTATCACCATCCTCCCATCGCTCGCCCCCGCTGGAATTGCTCTCCCCAGCCGGAACGTGGGAGTGCGCCCGCGCCGCCGTGGCCAATGGCGCCGACGCTATCTACTTTGGATTGCAGAAATTTAATGCGCGTCTCCGGGCTGGTAATTTTTCAGACGATGACCTGCCTAGTCTGATGGAATTCCTTCATCAGCATGGAGTGAGAGGGTTCGTGGCCATGAACACACTCATCTTCACCCGCGAGCTGGAAGAGGCGGCAGACCAGCTGCGCCTCCTGCAGGCAGCCGGGGTCGACGCCATCATCGTCCAAGACCTCGGCCTCATTCGCATGGCCAGAGCCGTCGCACCCCGCTTGGAAATCCACGCCAGCACCCAGATGACCCTGACGTCGCCGGAGGGACTGCAGTTTATCGATGCCGGCCTCGGGCTCGATCGCGCCGTCCTCGCCCGCGAACTCAGCCTGCGCGAATTAAAAAAATTCGCCGCTGCCGATTCGGCTGCCGCCGCTCACGGCGTGCCCCTCGAGGTCTTTGTCCATGGGGCCCTGTGCGTCGCCTACTCCGGCCAATGCTTGACCAGCGAAGCCCTCGGCCAACGCAGCGCCAATCGAGGTGAATGCGCTCAAGCCTGTCGCATGCCCTACCAGCTGGTCGTCGATGGCGAGATCCGCGACCTCGGTGATCAGCGCTACCTGCTCTCCCCACAAGACCTCGCCGCTATCAACGAAATCCCCAGCCTGATCAACGCCGGCGTCAGAAGCTTCAAAATCGAGGGACGCCTCAAAACCCCAGAATACGTCGCTTCCGTCACCCGCGCCTATCGGGCCGCCATCGACGCCGCGACCGCCGCTGCTACTTCGAAGCGGGAGTCGGGGGTCGCCGCTGAGCCGCCCACAGCGTCCGTGCCACCCAAATCATTAGCGGCGGCCGGGGAGCAGCCGGCGGCGGAACGTCTTCGTTATGAACTGGAAATGGCATTTTCGCGCGGGCTTTCCACCGGCTGGATGCACGGAGTAAACCATCAAGAATTGGTGCATGCCCGTTACGGCAAAAAGCGTGGGGCCTTGCTGGGCACAGTGGTGCGAACCGGGACGGACTGGGTGGAGCTCCGTCTGGTGGCTCCAGTCATGGCCGGTGATGGAGTGGTTTTCGAAAATCCGGCTGATACCGACAGCGAGATGGGTGGGCGTATTTTCCAGCTCGATCAAAATCGGTTGTATTTCGATCGGCGGGCGCCGGTGAATCCGGAGCGTGTGATGCCGGGCACGCGGGTTTTTAAGACAGACGATCCTCGATTGAATGCTGAGTTGCGATCGACGTTTGCCGGAGTGGGCAGTGCACCCGGGCGGGTACCGGTTTTTTTGCGGATGACGGGCCGAGTGGGGGAGCGGTTGTGTGTGCAGGCGGGGGCGGATTTCCCGAATGGAGCCTCGCCGCAGTGTGCGGTTGAGTCGTCGCTGCCGCTGGTGGTGGCGCGGACCCGGCCCCTGACGCAGGCGGTGGCTGAGGAGCAGATGGGACGTTTGGGCGGCACGCCGTTTCATCTGGCCGGCCTGCATTTCGAGGTGGAGGACGGTGTCATGCTGCCGCTCAGTGAGTTGAATCGCATGCGGCGGGAGCTGGTGGATGTCATGCCCGGGCCGTGGGGGGTGCGGCCGGACTCGGCTGGGAACTCTCCTGTAGTTTCCGCCGTGCCGCGAGTGGCGGCGGCGGTGGCCACGGAGGAAGCGGCGGCGGCGGACCCGCAGTTGACGGTCCTGTGCCGGTCGCTGGAGCAGATTGAAGTGGCTTTGGCATGCGGAGTAAGGACGATTTATGCGGATTTCGAGGATATCCGCCGCGGGGCAGAGGCGGTCGCGCTGGTCCGGGCCGGGGAGGGCGGAGCTCGATTGTTACTGGCCACGCCGCGCATTCAAAAGGCTGGCGAGGAAGGTTTTTTCAAAGTGATCGAGCGTGCAGAGCCGGACGGCGTGTTGATCCGTAATCTCGGGGCCATTCGGTATTTTGCTAGTCGGTCGCACTTGATGCGGGTGGGTGATTTCTCGTTGAATGTGGCCAATCCGTTGACGGCAGATTTTTTCATGTCTCATGGCCTGCAGCGGCTGACGGTCAGTTACGATTTGAATCTTTCGCAGGTGGTTGACTTGGTGCGTGGGGCGCCAGCCTCATGGTTTGAAGTCACTCTGCATCAGCACATGCCCATGTTTCATATGGAGCATTGTGTTTTTGCCGCGTTCATGAGCAAGGGACGCGATTACACCGATTGCGGCCGTCCGTGCGAAAAGCATCGAGTTGAACTGCGCGATCGCGTCGGTCAGCTGCATCCGCTGCTGGCTGATGTCGGTTGCCGCAATACCCTTTTTCGCGGTCAGGCGCAAACGGGCGCTCGGTTTTATAGCGACCTAAAAACAAATGGTATACGCCACTTCAGGGTTGAGTTGCTTCGGGAAAATGCCGCCGGAACGCGAACCATCCTCGAGGCCTATCAACGGCTGCTCGCCGACGCCGATGACGGCGCTACCCTGTGGCAAAAACTCCGCGCCACCAGCCAGTTGGGCGTCACCGAAGGTACCTTAGTCAGCGCGTGATCATCCGGCTCCACTCGGATAATGACCAGTCCCAGCGGTGGCTTGTGTTTGTAGGGGGGGCTTGTGTGGCGTGTTTGTGTGACGTTTGTGTCGTGTTTGCAGACACCCACTTTTTTTGTCGTAGTAGACACCCATTGTTCCTCCCTCGTGTGTTTGCAGACACCCATTGTTCCTCGATTTCTTAAGAGTGGGTGTCTGTCATCGTTGTAGCCGGCCGTAGCCGGCCGTGCGGTGGAAGTCAAACGGAGTGGGAGGGCGCCAAGGTGTGTCGGATTGACGCTATAGGCTGATCAACGCAGGCTCAGCCGAAGGCCGCCCCGGGAGTGCTGTCATGCCAGTGGACACAATACTTCGGGCTTGCGGCGGCGTCAGAAAACGCAGCCGCGGAGGCCAATGGGCAGCCGCTCTGCTGACGCTGGGGTGCTCTGCGCGCAGTCCTTGGATTTCCCAAAGGCTGGGGCCGACTCTAGGGCGCCACTGTGCGCTTGGGTGGCGTTGCGTTGCGCCTGCCCGGGTTTCCAGCTTTAAGCGTCTCCGTTTCTACGCGTGTTGAGTATAAAGGCGACGGGCGCCTGCTCGACCATGGAGCCACGACCGGCCGAGCGATCCTGCTAGTTCGCGGAGCCGGCCGAGGGTGGCGGCGAGACGGCGGAACAAGCTGTCGTAGTTCTCGACGTTATCCACCCAGGCATCGACCTGGAGGTTTAGCCTCTCGAGAATTGGGCGTAGGTGAGCGGGGATGAAGCCGCGTTTTTTGGTGTGAATTTGGCGGCCGGTCCAGTCGAGCAATTCGAGATAACTCTCGAGTGTCATGTGCGAGAGAAAACTGGGAGCGCTTTCGGTGCCGAGAAAAGCATACGAGCCTTTGGTTTCGCACCGAGGATCGGCGTGATCGGCGTTTTCAATGCCTTTCTCGATTTTTGGAGAGGCAAAAGGGACCAGCCAATTGTCGCGCTGGGCGTCTTTTTTCGCCTGTTCGATGGCGATTTGCTGAGCGGGGGTCGGGTTGTGGGGAGCCTGGGCGAGTTTTCGTCGGGCTTGGTTAGCGATGATTCGGTCTTGGCCGCTGGTGAAGTCGCTTGATTCCGGGCTTGTAGCCATACCGGCGCGCACGGGATTGAGGTCGACATACATCATGCACGCGAGGATGGCGGCGTCGCCGTCGAGCCTCCGGCACTTGAAACGGCCTTCCCAGAAGCGGCCGGTGCACTCGTCTTCGGCGTTGGCGCGGCGGGCGATTGGTTCGTTGAGAGACCGCATGAACCAACTGATGTCTGAGAGTCGCGAGCGACAGAGAGCCAGCTTCTTGGTATCTAAACAGAGGTCTTCGATGGCCTGGTCCTCCGGCGGATGCCCCCGCCGGCCGCCAGGGCCGGGAAATACACACAACCAGCGCCGCGCCACCTCGGCGTCACTCAGGCTAGCCACCCATTGCGGCTCTGTGCGCAGAATAATATGGAAATGGTTGGACATGACCGAGGAGGAGATCA
>JALRGB010000430.1 GCA_023253575.1 Verrucomicrobiales bacterium | reverse complement strand
CTTCCACGATAGTGACCCCCTTCCCCATCGAGTCCGCCAGTTTCCCCAGATAATTCTCCAAATGTTTGCCTGAAGCAAAAACGGCCGCCGCCCCGCGCAACTCGCGCAGGTCACTGGCTGTAGGCTCAAAATGATGGGCATCCCCGCCGGGTTTTAACAAGTCCACCACCGTGACCTGCCCGCCGCCCACCTGCCTGACCAGATCTCCCAACAACGGATGCGTCACCGCCACCTTGACCGCCGCCGTGGCCGAAAAAGCGGGCCATACCAGCGCCGCCATCAAGGAAAATAAAGTTCGACGTTTCATACGTTTAAAAAATCAAAGCCCCAATCCAGCAACAAAGCCAGCTTCTGAAGTATGACGCTCATCGCACCTCCGGTCCACCCCAGTTGAAACCAAAACCAATCCAAACAGAATCCTCCGAACTGGAATCTTCAAATCGATCGTGATTATACTGGCCGCGAATGAAAAATGTGCGCTGCGAATTGGCAAACCACGTCACTCCAGGACTGAGACGCCACCGTTCCGACAATCCCGCCGCCGCCACTCCACTCACATACTCCTGCCGCAACGAGGCCTCAATAACCGCTGACCCCAAGGGATGACCATAGGTCAGACTGGTATAAAACCCCCAGTCATCAAAAGTCCCCAGCGACGCCTCGTGCTCGTCCTGGTGATCACTGTGATCCTCCTCGAGCTCGAGGTGATCGTCTTCATGGGCCGTCAGCTCGAAGTCACGGAGTAGCACCTCGGTGCGCCACCGCAAATACGCGCCTCCCGCCTCCAGTCCGTTCTGTCGCCATTCATATTGGAAATGCACGCCGTAGAGCTGGGTGGAATTACCGGCCGCGTTATCACCCCACGCCCCGGATGCGCCGCCACGGAATTGATGAAAGTCGTTCCAATTCCACAAATGCGTCCACTGCGCCGTCGTGAGGACGTCGGCAAACAAGGCATCCTCACCATGAAAGGCCGCCTCTTCGTGGCCGTGCTCCTCCTCGTGCCCGTGATCATCCGCCGCATCGATTTCTTCCTCATGCCCATGCGCCTCCATCTGCGCTTCCCCTACGGAAACCGTGAGCAGACTGGTCCACGGCGTGGGCACAGTCCATGTCACCTCACCGCCGATCGAATACTGGCCGTCATCCCCAAGAAACCGTCCATTGGCCAAAAAATTATCGACCCAATCCCAGCTGTGCAGGTGCGTGGTGTTGTGAAAACCAAATCGATTGAGATATCGTCCACCACGCAGTTCTAGGCCTCCCGGCAGATTCTTGAATTTCCCAAACCATTCCTCAAAGACTCCATCATAATCATTCGGATCCTCGTTCTCCCAGTACCCGTGATACGTTCCGTAAGCCTCAAAATACTCGCTGACCCGGGCCGACAAGCCGAGCTCAAACCCTTGCCCAGTCCATCCATCTTCCACTGGATCATGATGCCCGGCTCCCAGCTCATGACCACGCTCTGACGTCGTGCCGCCATACACCGCATTAAAATGAAAATGCGGAAACAAGACATTCCCCAAACTGACTCCCTCGCCCGTCCACCAGTCAACCGACGGGGCCGCCGCCACTACCGGACCGTCTACCGGCGCCTTAGCGCCAGCACCCGCCACCCCAGCCCGTGCCAGAGAAAACGATCCGCACGCCGTCATAACAAAAAAGACACAAGATGCACGCAATGAAGATGTCATAAATAAAATCGTGAAACTAGCGCCGCGTCAGCCAGCCGATGAAAACGGCAAAAACCCGCAGAAGCGCTTAAAGCAAAATAATTGCACTTTTCAATTTATGCAAGCTCTTTGCGTTATATCGCGATAATTTGAGATCGTGTGTTCCGATACCGGACTCCTCACAGGGTTGTCCATACCGGACCACGACCGCGTGTTCGTCACCATGCCCTGATGGGGCATCGCATACCAGCCCAGGGTGCCAACTCTAGGAATCCACCCGGCCACATTTTTCGTGTTCTGAAGGAACGCCGCATAGCCGCGGGCTTCAAACCTCGCCCCCGCCTTTTCTATGCGGTGTTTCTTCAGAACATAAATTCATTCCAGCCATGGCTGACCGGTCTCCCATTTTTCTAGGTGGCGGAGGATGCTGGCGGCGGTGGGACTATCGCCGGCGGCGCGAGCGGCGGCGAGGGCGTGGCGCCCGGCGGCGGCTGCTTCGGAAAACCGGGTATTTGCGGCGAGGGCGGCGGCCCAAGTATCGAGGACGGCGGCGCTGGTGGATTGATCGGCCGACACGGCGGTCAGCAGTGCGAGGGCGCGACGGGAGTCGCGGTGGGCGGGGTCGCGGCAGGTGGCCAGCATCCAGGCGAGGTTGAATCTGGCCTCACTGATCTGCTGAGTGACGAGGGATTCGGCATCGGCGATGGCTCCGGCGAAATCTCCGGCGGCTTGGCGGGCCAGCGAGCGTTCGAAAAGCAGACGAGCATCATCCGCGGTCGATCCGACCTTGGCTGCGGCGGCCAAGACGTCGAGGGACCGACGTGGTTCCTGCAACTCGCGCCATGACCGGGCCAGTTCGACACTCAGGCTGACCTGACCTGAAGTGGCCGCAGTAGCGGCAAGGCGATCGAGTTCGCTCGTGGCGAGCGTGACGTCACCGGCTTTCCACAAACGGACAGCTAAGGCGCGGCGGGCGGCATGGCCGTCGGGGAGCACGCTGAGGGCGGCGCGCAGAGCGGCCGCAGCCGCGGCCGGACGGTCGGCGGCCAGCTCTGTTTCGCCGAGCAGGGCGTGGCATTCGACCAGACTGCTGCGAACCCCCGGGGCATCGATCGGCTGCGCTACGAGCACCGCCAACGCATTCTCGAGCTCATGGCGGGCGAGTTCCGGCTCCCCTGCCTGCAACCACGCTTGCGCCAAGCCGGCGGCTGTCGGACGAAAGAGCGGACCGGCCATCCGGCCCGGGAAGGGAAATGCCCACGCGGGCGAAGGCGGCACCGAGTTCATGCCATCGAAGTCAGCCAGCACGTCATGCGGGCGCAGGGCCCCTTGATAAATGACCGCCACTCGACCGTTGCGATCGAGCAACCAGGCGGACGGCAAAGGCAGATCGCGTTCAGGGTACAGCGTGC
>JALRGB010000391.1 GCA_023253575.1 Verrucomicrobiales bacterium | reverse complement strand
GACTGCTTCGTGACACCTTGAAGCTGGAGGCTGAGTTGGTGGTCTGGAGCGGTGATTATGTTATTCCGCACGGGACGGACGTGGTGATTAACGCCACCTCTATTGGATTGTATGATGCGGACGCTCGATTGGCCGTGGACTTGAATTCGCTGCATCCTGGAATGGTGGTGGCGGATGTGGTATTTAACCCGGTCACGACCCGGTTTTTACGGGAAGCGGCGGAGCGGGGATGCCGGGCAGTTGATGGATTGGGCATGTTGGTCAACCAGGGGGTGATTGGGGTTCGATTTTGGACTGGAATTGATCCTGATCCGGAGGTGATGCGGGTGGCCCTTGAGAAGGCGATGGGGGTATGAGTGCGCCTCTTTTGGAGATGCGCGGGATGGTGAAGTCGTTTCCTGGAGTGAAAGCGCTCCGGGGGGTGGATCTCACCTTGCGGGCGGGTGAAGTAGTGGCGTTGCTGGGGGAGAATGGGGCGGGCAAAAGCACGCTCATGAAAGTGTTGGGTGGGGCCCAGAGTGCGGATGAGGGAGAAATGATGATTGATGGTGAGAGGGTGTGTTTTCGGTCGCCGCAGGAGGCCCGGGCCGCCGGGGTGGCTGTCATTTATCAGGAATTCAATCTTGTCCCTAGTTTGACGGCGGTGGAAAACATTTTCCTTGGGCAGGAAGTGACGCATGGCGGATGGATTGCTCGGAAGCAGGAACGCGCTCGTGCGGCCGCGCTTTTCCAGCGACTAGGGGCGGACATTGACTTGGATGCGCCGTGTCGGCGGCTGACGACGGCGCAGCAGCAACTGGTTGAGATTGCCAAGGCGCTGGCCTTTGATGCGCGACTGATGGTCATGGACGAGCCGAGTGCTGCCCTCACGGCGCACGAGGTGACGCGGTTGTTTGAGATTATCCGCGATTTGCAGAGTCAGGGGATAGGTATTATTTACATTAGTCACCGGTTGGACGAAGTGGCGGTGATTGCGGATCGGGTCATGGTATTGCGTGATGGGAAAAATGTCGGAGAGAAGCGGATGGCGGACATGACGAGGAATGAAATGATTGAGCTGATGGTGGGTCGTCAGCTGAAGGATGAATTTCCGGCGCGCACGCCGAACATTGGGGCGCCGCGGCTGGTGGTTTCGCATCTGGCGCGCGGAAAGGCGGTATGTGACGTCTCTTTTGCGGTCGGCCGCGGGGAGATTCTGGCTTTGACTGGGCTGGTTGGTTCAGGTCGGACCGAAGTGGCGCGGCTTATTTTCGGGGCTGACCGCGGTGAGGGCGGTGAAATCCAGCTTGATGGCCGGATGCTTTCGATTGGCTCTCCGCGCGAGGCGATTGCCGCGGGCATTGGATTCTTGACCGAAGACCGCAAGCAGCAAGGACTGGTCCTGAACCACTCCGTGCGCGAGAATTTTGGCCTGCCCAATCTTTCCTGGCTGTCGCGCCATGGGTTTGTGAACTTGGCCCGGGAGCGCGATGTTCTGACCCGTTATGTCGACCAGCTCCGGATCAAAGTGCCCGGTCAGGAAGAACGGGCCG
>JALRGB010000371.1 GCA_023253575.1 Verrucomicrobiales bacterium | reverse complement strand
TTTGATCATTGATTGACACCATGAAACTACGCTACCGCTTGTTTGCCGCCTGCCTGCTCATTTTTCCGTCATGGATGATGGCGACCCCGTCAGGAACCCCGTCAAAGACTGCGGTGGTTGGGGAATGGCTGATGCTTTTTGATGGAACCAGTCTGACTGGGTGGACGACGAAGAGCGGGCAACCGGTGACCGTGGGATGGGAAGTTCGGGACGGCATGATTCACCGTTCTGGGGCTGGAGGCGACATTGTGACGACGGGCGAGTGGGAGAACTTTGAGCTGGAGTTTTCTTGGAAAGCGGCGGCAGGAGCCAACAGCGGGGTCAAATACCGAGTGGGGGCGTATGTTCCTGCGGGCCAGGGAATCGGGCCTGAGTATCAAGTACTTGACGATGCAGGACACCCTAATGGCCGGGAGCCGAAAACGAGTGCAGGTTCGCTTTATGACCTGATTCCCGCCACCAGCACCAAAAAACTAAATCCGGTCGGGTCGTGGAATGAGTCGCGCATTGTGGCCCGCGGCACTCATCTAGAGCACTGGCTGAATGGCGAAAAAATCATGGAGATTGATATGGCGAGCGACGCGTGGAAAGCGGCCGTGGCGGGCAGCAAATTCAAGGCGGCTCCGGACTTTGGATCGCGCGCCGGCCGCATCCTGTTGCAGGATCACGGAGACGAAGTCTGGTTTCGCCGCATCCGGCTGCGCCCATGGCCCGGCGCTTGACGGCCGCCCGCACGGGCGCCAAGACTCATTGCCGCAGGGGGCAACGCCCCCAATCCATTCCCATCCCCCATCCCCGATTCTCTTTTCACCTATTGCATGAAAGCCTGCGAAATCTTCCAACAGATCAGCCCGTCACTCGGAACCGAAATCATCCGCTACCTCCGCACCGACCTCAAAGAAGTCTACCGTGCGGCGGTCACAACTCTCGCCCAGCAGAAAAAACTGCGGCCGGAATTTGTGCAGAAAAAATCGGGTGATCAACAAATCGCATGGATCCTTGACTCCTTGCGGTTCAAGGCCAGCGAGGCGGTCGGAGAACAAATCCTGCAGGTGTGGCTCATGAAAGCCCAGTCGCCGATGCTGATCACTTTTCTCGATGCCATCGACATCCCTCATGATGGCAAGGGGGGCATTGACAGCGACATCCCAAAAGATCTCGACCCCGTAAAGACGGCGGCTGGGGTGGCGGCGCTGTTGGAAAAACACCCGGCTGAGAGCGCCGCGGTTTATCTCCATATCTTTCAGCTGCAACAACCTGGAGGCTGGCCTGCGCTCAGCGAAGCGATGGCTGCCGAACCGCGCCTCAAACTCGGGGCCTGAGCACCCCACTGCGCGAGATCACATGCCCGTCCAAAGTTATCTTGAGACCCGGTGCGCCCTCGTGGACGAGGCGCTTGAGCGACTGCTGCCGCCCGCGGAGACCGCCCCGGCCACTCTGCACCGGGCGATGCGCTATTCTATTTTCGCTGGGGGCAAACGCCTGCGCCCCGTGTTAGTGCTGGCCGCGGCGGAGGCGTGTGGCGGGGCCATGGAAAACGCGTTACCGGCGGCCTGTGCAGTGGAGTGTCTCCATACATATTCGTTAATTCACGACGATCTGCCTTGCATGGATGATGACGACTTACGGCGGGGGCGTCCTACTTCCCACAAAGTTTTCGGCGATGCCATCGCGGTACTGGCGGGGGATGCTCTGCAGGCGATGGCGTTTGAAAGTATCAGCCGCATGCCCCCGGCCCGCGGGTATGCCGGAGCGGATTACGTGAGCGAGCTGGCTAGGGCGGCCGGCAGCCGACACCTCATCGCCGGGCAGGTCATGGACCTTGAAGGAGAAGGCAAAACTCTCAATGCCAGCGAATTGCAGGCAATACACGAG
>JALRGB010000332.1 GCA_023253575.1 Verrucomicrobiales bacterium | reverse complement strand
CGCGTCAACAAACCAACCGCGGTGTAGTAGCCACTCGGATAGAAGTGTTGTATTTGATTGACTCTGGAATCCTCTGCGTCCGTAAAGCCTGGGTACTTAGTAGTTCGAAGCTGGTCAAGACAAGCTGGCAAGAACTCATCCAAAAACTGCTTGATGCTGGCGAGACCGTGGTCGCTATGGCCGGGCCAGGACAAGAGGCTTCACTGCGCCAAGCCGTGGGCCCTACCCCTTCGCTCATTCTGTGCTCCTCCATGACCGAATGGATCGAAAGACTGTCCGGACTGGAGGCTGTCATTGCCATCGACAGCGGGCCCACCCATTTGGCCGACGCGCTTGGTCTCCCACTGGTCGCACTTTACGGTTCCGGGCAGCTCCCGCTCTGGGCCCCAAGCGGCCCGCGGAGTGTAGCTCTCCACCGGCAAAACGACCCTGATTACACGCCGATTCACCCCGTGGATGCCAACATCCCCCGGGGATTGGAATTGATGGCCCGCCATACGGTGGAGGACGTCCTGCACGCCCTCGCCGATGTTCGCCAACGCGCTGAGACCGCCTCATGACCACGGGCACCCCATCCCCATCATCATCTTCCTCCCCTGTTTTCACTTTCGACGACCCGAATATCACCGTCGACGAGCTGGAAGCTCTGCTTGACGCTATGGATCGATCTCAGGGCATGCGATTTCCGGCCGCGGCGGTCTTTCATCGGTCATTACGTGATCCGGCCAAGGAGGCAACTTCCTTGGCGCACACGCTTTCGTGCACGCTGCGCGTGGACGGCGTTCTGACCGGCTTTCTGCGGATCGTCACAGACCACGCGTATTTTTATTACATTTGCGATGTCATGATCCATCCGGAAAGCCAGGGGAGCGGGTGGGGAACTCGTTTGGTAGGAGACGCTGTCTTGGAATGCCGGCGTCGTGGATACATGAAGATATTTTTGACGGCGTTACCGGGACTGGAGGATTTTTACCGCCAGTTTGGCTTTCGCGAGACGATGTCACCGGTCATGACATTGCGGGGAGAAGATGAAGCGTCATACTCACCACGGCCGTGAAGTTATTTGTTTTTCCTGGAAACCTTGGCGCTGATGTGCGGGCGGCTGGAGCGGCCGAGGTTCCCTATGCCCGGACCGCCGCCTTCGGGTCGCTGGTCTGCCGGTGCCACCAGCGACTGGCCACCCTGGCCGCGGCGGACGATGGCGAAGTCATTTCCTTCACGGCCTCTGGCACCGGGGCGGCCGAATGCCTGCTGGGAGGCTGGGGCCCACAGTGGGCCAATATCCTGATTCTGAACGCCGGCACTTTTGGCGAACGCTGGTTGACTATGGCCCGCCATCTCGGCCTCGGAGCAACCAGTCTCCGCTGGTCGCCCCATGACGAGCCCCCGTGGGATGAAATTGCCGAGGCCTTGGCCACCGGTCGGCATGTCGTCTTCCCGTCGAACCAATACCGGATCACGGGGTCGCTGACTGTCGGAACCCAGAAAATTTACGGGCGCGGGACCGTGGCGAGTAG
>JALRGB010000587.1 GCA_023253575.1 Verrucomicrobiales bacterium | reverse complement strand
CCCAATGGCACCGAGCTGGCCGCTGGTAATCGTAATGAATTCACAATCAACGTTCCACAGGCAGGTGTGTATCCATTCCGCCTCCTCTACTGGCAGCAAAGTGCGCGGGCCATGCTGGAGTGGTACATTGTGCGCGACCCTGAAGGTCCGACCGAAGAGCGGATTTTGTTAAATCAGGGGGTCGGTACGCCTTTGGTTTACCGGGACATCACGAATGCTCCGCAGGCGATCAGCCCGTATGTGGCGGAAGTCAGCCCGCTTCCGGACGCCGCCGGAGTACCATCCAATCAACCGATTGAGTTGCTCTTGGTCGATGGCACCACCACGGTCAATGCATCCAGCATCAAACTGTCACTCAACGGCACGCAGGTGACCCCGCAGGAAATCCAGCGGACTGGCAGCAAGGTTGTGGTGGCTTATCAACCCAATGCGGCGCGCCTTAATTCGAAGAACCTGATGGGATTGGAATTCCTCGACAGCGCCGGAACGACCATCACTCAGCAGTGGCAATTTACCAGCACGGTGACCGGCGGCGCCAGCACGCCTGTGACGGGCCACTGGGATTTTGACGGCGGTGATTTGCGGGCCTCGCTCGGCAGCGACCTGAAATATTTGGATGGAGCGGCGGGTCTGACTGCCGGAGGCACGGCATTCGGCACCACGGTTGATTTCGGGATTCCGGATATTGACGGTCAGCCGGCCTTGGTGATGCGTGTCCCGGGCGAGTTGGACCGCAACATCGGTTATGTCATGAACCATGGCATTTCCCCGAATGGCGGTGGCACCTTGGTCAACCAATACACGCTGATCATGGACGTCTATGTTGAGACAACCGGTGCCGGAGCCGCGTCGCTCTGGCAGACAAGCTCCACCGCCAACACCGACGACGGTGACCTGTTCTGGCAGGGCAACAACTTCGGGCAGGGCGGACAAGGCTATAATGGCACCGGTGCTTTCACCGCCGGCGCATGGCACCGAGTCGTGGCCGCCTACGACATGGCCGCCACCCCACCCGTCGTGACTAAATACGTCGACGGCATCAAACAAGACGACTGGACCGCCAATCAGGGGCTCGATAATCCCCGGCGCGCTCTGCAATCGACCGCCATCCTCTTTGGCGACGGCGACCAAGACGAACGCCGCGTGATGTACGTCAACAGCATACAAATCAGGTCAGGCAAGCTCACCGATGCCCAAATGGTGGTTCTCGGCGGTCCCGAAGCCTGCGGCATCCCGATGCAGATTTCCAACCCCCAAGTGGCGGGACATTGGGATTTCAACCGCGGCAATCTCTCCTCCTCCGTAGGCAAACCGCTGACCTACCTCGATGGCGCCGGCGGCGTGTCCGAAACCGGCACTCAATACGGCAGCACCGTTGACTTCGGCATTGCCGACGTCCCAGGAGCCACCGTCGACACCCCGTCGAAAGTCATGCGCGTTCCAGGCGAACTCGACCGCAACATCGGTTATGTCATGAACCATGGCATTTCCCCGAATGGCGGCGGCACCCTAGTCAATCAATACACACTGATCATGGACGTCTATGTGGAGACGACCGGCCCCGGAGCCGCGTCCCTCTGGCAGACAAGTTCCACCGCCAACACCGACGACGGCGACTTGTTCTGGCAAGGCAACAACTTCGGGCAGGGCGGACAAGGCTATAATGGCACCGGCGCTTTCACTGCCGGCACATGGCACCGGGTGGCCGCAGCTTACGATATGGCCGCCACCCCACCTGTGGTCGTCAAATACGTTGACGGTATCAAACAGGATGACTGGACGGCCAATCAAGGGGTCGATAATCCCCGGCGCGCCCTGCAACCCACCGCCATCCTCTTCGGCGACGGCGACCAAGACGAACGCCGCGTGATGTATGTCAATAGCGTGCAAATCCGCCCCACCCGCCTGTCCGATGCGCAGCTCGCCTTGCTCGGCGGTCCAACCGTCGACGGCATTCCCGTGGAGCTGCCCGTCAGCACCGTCACTGGCCAGTGGGATTTCGAGGCCGGTAACCTCGCCGCCACGGTGGGTGTGCCGCTGCAATACCTCGACGGTGTCGGCGGCGTGACCCAAGCCGGTACGCAATTCGGCTCGACCACGGATCTCGGGGTTGAGGACATCGGCGGCCAACCGGCCAAGGCCATGCTTGTTCCCGGGGAACTGGACCGGAACATCGGTTATATCATGACGCACCGGATTGCTCCCAATGGGGGTGGCACGTTGGTCAACCAATACACACTGATCATGGATGTCCTGGTGGGCACCAGCGGCTCAGGGGCGGCCTCCATGCTGCAGATCAGTTCACCGACGAACACCGATGACGGCGACCTCTTCTGGCAGGGCAACAACTTCGGCCAAGGCGGACAAGGATACAATGGCACCGGCGAATTCACGGCCGGGGCATGGCATCGGGTGGCAGCGTCCTACAACATGGCGGCCACACCGCCGGTGGTCATCAAATATGTCAACGGCGTGTTCCAGGACAACTGGACGGCTAATCAGGGGCGCGACAACCCGCGTCGTGCGCTTCAGCCCACCGCTATTCTCTTCGGAGATGGCGACCAAGATGAACGCCGGCAATGGTGGGTCAACAGCATCCAGATTCGCGAAGGAGCCATGACCGGCGACCAGCTGGCCTCGTTGGGCAAAGCCCAAGCCGCTGGCATTCCGCTGACCCTTCCTGATCAGTCCATTCCGGAACTGCACTTCGGCCGGGGACAGAGCAGCTTCCTTGTCGAGTGGCGGAAAGACGTCACGGGATGGGCGCTGCAAGCCTCACCCGATCTGGTGACATGGACAGCCGTGACCGGGGTGACCAACAATGCCGCCCTGATCCCGACATCGCCTGCGGCCCCGCGCTGGTACTACCGCTTGAAGCGCACGCC
Organism: Verrucomicrobiales bacterium; assembly: GCA_023253575.1. Taxonomy (GTDB): domain Bacteria; phylum Verrucomicrobiota; class Verrucomicrobiia; order Verrucomicrobiales; family V1-33; genus CAJBME01. Next base: position 6,323 of record JALRGB010000587.1, on the reverse strand, counting down.
GTAATCACGGTTTGACTCAGGCCTCAGGCCAGCCTCCGCTCCCGCGGGGGCTGGCCTTTTCCGGTTAAAAAATCCTCTGATGAAGTGGCCCTGTTCGTTGTGCAGGATCTCCCCTGCCGCCGGTTGACAATTCGGCTGGCTCCCACACCATCGTGATCTGGACCATGCTCAACTCGATTCCTGTCCTGTGATGCCACTTCGACTGCTTGCCTCTGATGAGATTGCCCGTCGTCATATTGACGTGCCGGGTTGGTGCGTTGCGGAAAAACTTCTCACGCTGAACTCCACCTTTCCTTCATTCCCAGATGCGATGGACTTCATCAACGAAGTGGCTCGCCTCGCCGAAAAAGCCAACCATCATCCGGACATCGAGCTGCGCCAGCGCACGGTCAAGCTTTCGCTGACCACCCATTCCATGGGAGGCCTCACCGAAGCTGACTTCGCCCTCGCACGGCACATTAATGGATTACAAGACTGACCCCCTTCCGCCCCCCGATTTTTACCCATGAGCGACCCCAAGCCGCAGCCTATCGTTCCCGCCACCGCCGAAACCGCCCCCGAAGCGCGTTTTGAGTGGTCCCAATCCCCTTTTGAAACATTCTTGGAACATCATTTCAAGAAGCTGCTGCTAGGCCTGCTGGTCACTGGCGTGGGTGTGGGAGGCTGGCTGGTCATGCGCCAGCAATCAGCTCAGAAACTCCGGCTGCAGGCGGAAGCATTTACCGGCTCCGAAACTTTAGATGATTATAAAAAGGTCATCGCCAATTATCCAGGAAGTACCGCCGCTGGCAGCGCCCAGCTGATGATCGCCAATCTGCTCGCCCAAAATAACGACACCGCAGGAGCATTGGAAGAACTGAAAAAGTTCACGACCAGTCACCCGAAACACCCGATGATGGACCAAGCGGCGTTTCGTATCGCCGTACTCACCGCTGAAAAAGAGGGAGCCGCTGCCGACGCCGGACCGTACGACACGTTCATCAACCAGTTTCCCGATTCCCCCCTTCGCCCGCTGGCCCAGATGCGCAAAGCCGACGCCTTGGTGGCCGCCGGCAAACGCGAGGAAGCGCTGGCCGTCTACGATGCCATCCAGAAGGATAATACCCTCTACGGCAACACAGTGCTGACCGAAGCCAAAGAACGCGCCGCTCAGGTAAAATTAAAAGCCCCCACCCCGGTAGAATTCGTTCCCGAACCTGCCGCCCCCGCGCCAACGCCCGCTACCCCTGGCGCCCCTGCCCCTGCCCTGAACTTCGACGCCCCAGCGCCCGCCTCACCCCAGTTCCCCGCCGCGCCAGACTTCCCGACCGCTCCGGAATCCACTCCCGCTCCCGCGGAAACCCCCGCCGCGGCAGCTCCAGCGCCAGCGACCCCCGCGGAAACGCCCGCCGCGCCAGCGCCGGCAGAGACACCAGCATCGGAAGCCCCGGTCGCGGCCGAGCCGGCGACGCCCAATCCATAAGATTGCACCCCGTCGGGAAGCGGGTAGGTTCAAAGGAATGATTTCGCGGGTCGGTCGCTACTGATGCGGACCCGCAATCGGGATCATTCTTTTTATGAAACGCGCAACTATCGTTCTGACCACAACGCTCTGGCTGGGAACTGTCACCGCCGCGTGGTGGCATGGCCGCCACTCAGGCTCCGCCGCCGGCGCCGGCACTCTCGGCGCGATGGGTGAAACGGCAGAGGGTCCCAGCAGGCCCAAACCCCTCAAGAACGGACGCCCTGCCCCCGCCCTCTCCGGCTCTGGCTCCGGCAACTCCTCACCTTCCGCTCCGGCCGCCGTCCCCCTCTCGCTCGACGGTATCCTCGGCCAAGTACAAAGCCTCATGCGCACCGGGGGCATGCAAAACCCGTCGTCCGCGCTCAAAGCCATCACGCTGATAGGCCAAATCCGTGACGAGGATCTACAGGAAGCACTGAAACGAACCGAGGAAATCAAAGAACCCGGGGCGAAAATGATGCTCAGTATGGTCCTACTCAGCCGCTGGGCCGAAAAAGACGGTCCGGGAGCGCTGCGGTACGCCGACGAATCCGTTAGTGATAAAGGCCCTATGATGCAAATGGCGAAAATGGGAGTGCTTTCCGCCTGGGCCCAAAGCGATCCCGACGCCGCGTGGGAGCACATCCAAAAATCCGATGATGTAGGCGCAGACGGCCCCATGGGAGGCCGCGGCATGATGATGATGGGACTCTTCTCCTCTCTGGCCGCTCAAGATCCCGACAAAGCGTTCGCCCGGCTCGCCGAACTGCAGGACCCGCAAGAACGACAAATGGCTTTAAATGGCATCGCCCAGTCCGCTTTTGACGACACCTCCCGCAACCGGCTGATGGATGAAATTTCGAAACTCCCTGACGCCAACGAACGAAAGGAGGCCCGCGCCGCCATTCTGGGGCAACTCGCCATGATGGACCCTGAAAAGGCCATGGCCGCCACCTCGGCCCTGCCCGCAGAAGAACGAGCGGAGGTTTCCCAGCGCGTCGGCACCATGCTGATGATGTCCGACCCCGCCCGCGGGGCCACTTATTTGGTCGAAAATGCCGGCCCTAATAAAAAGTCGGAGGTTTACAATCAAGTCGTCAGCCAATGGGTCGGTTCCGACGCCAATGCCGCCGGCGCTTGGCTCGGCGCCCAGCCACCATCCCAAGATCTGGATCAAGCCCGCTCCTCCTTCGCCACCCGGATCGCCAACCGCGACCCCGAAAGCGCCATGGCGTGGGCCGGTCAGATCAGTGACGAAACCCAGCGCACCGAGACCATGGGACAGGTTTTTAAAGGCTGGCAAATGAAAGACCCAGCCGCCGCCGCCGCCGCCCTCACTTCCTCCGGCCTCAGTCAAGAAAGCATCCAGTCGATCCTCACCAAACAGGCCAGCGAAACCGACGCCCCGTAAAACTACTCGCCCGCGGTCAGCCCGCGTCAGCCATGGCGCCCCCAACCGGCCAGCGCGCCCCCGGCCCCCCACCGGCAGAAAAGCCCTCCCGTCCACCGCGCCGCCGGCCCGCACGTCGCAATTCACGGATTTTCTCACTTTTGCTAAAATCAACGTTGCTACTGCGTCAAAATTCGTTTAGACATGTGAATAATCAGCAAATCTGATTCACTTCGGAGTGAGCTCTGATCGGCTCACAGCTGAGACTATTTATTACTCCTTTATTTTACCATGGCTAAAATTGTCATTATCGACGACGAAACCGGCATGCTGGAAATGATGAGCCAGCTGGCCCGGAGAATGGGCCATGAGACCTTCACGTATCAGACGGGGCGCGAGGGGTTATCGGCCATCAATTCATTGCGGCCGGAGCTAGCGATTGTTGATCTACGGATTGGCGACATGGATGGGCTGGAAATTATCGAGCGCTGCGGGCGTGATCATCCGTCGATGAACGTGGTGATGGTGACGGGATTTGCTTCGGTGGAGAACGCGGTGGCGGCGATGAAGTTGGGGGCTTTTGATTATTTGACCAAGCCATTTGAGCTGGATGATTTGCAGCGGACCATCAACCGGGCGATCAGCCCTGGGACGGCGGCGGCTCCTTTGCTACCGATGATTCCAGCTGATGCGGATGTCGGCCATGGCACAGTGATGGTGGGTGAAAGCCCGCAGTTTAAGGAAATCTTACGGCTGGTGGCCAAGATTGCGGACAATGACAGTCCCGTTTTGCTGGAAGGCGAGTTTGGCAGTGGCAAGCACCTGCTGGCCCGGGCCATTCATGACCGCAGCCGCCGCCGGGTCGCCCCGTTCAAAGTGCTCCACTGCTCAGCCCTCCCCCCAGAACTCCTTGAACAGGAACTTTTTGGCGGCTCATCGGGCGGCTCCACCATTTTCACCCGCGCTCAGGGTGGGACGGTCGTGGTCGAGGAAATCCACCATCTCCCGCTCCATATTCAGAGTCAGCTCAACGCCTTTCTCGAAGGGCTATCCGCCAAACGCCTCCGCGGCAACCTGCTCGCCGCTGAAGACGTTCGTTTCATCGCCACCAGCAGCCAGCCGCTAGAAAACCTGCTCAAAGAAGGTCGCTTCCGCGAAGACTTGTTTTACCGCATTTCCGTCATCCCCATTCAAGTGCCGCCCCTGCGGCAGCGCCGGGAAGACATCGAAACCCTCTCGCTCCACTTTCTCAAAAATTACGCACGCGTCTCGGGCCTCGAGATCGATGAAATCGACCGCTATGCGCTCGACCTGCTGAAAAATTACGCTTGGCCAGGCAACGTCGGGGAATTACAAAACGCCATTGAACGGGCCTGCACCTTCGCCGACGGCAAAAAAGTCCGTCCAGCCGACCTGCCGCCCAAGATTACCCAAAAGATTGAGGTCACCGACGCTGATATGGCCGGCGTTCGCCATCAGCTGCCCATCGGCTCGTCCCTCGACGACTACATCCGTAAACAAGAACGCATCTTTATCCGCGAAACTCTCAAATTTAATGAAGGATCACGGGAAAAAACGGCCTCCATGCTCGGCGTCAGCATCGCTACCCTCTATCGCAAAATGGGGTTGAAGCTCGAACGCGATAAAATCCTGCAATAGAGGCAGATTTGCCGTCGGGCCGCCCGCCATCACCCGGGACCTTCCATTTTTCTCCATCCCCGATGGCCAAAAATTCCATGGGTTCGCCATGTAGCTTCGGTCATTTTTCATTTTAGAAATTAAAATGCCAGCGCCATCGGACTCGCTATGACGAACTGATTGCGTTCATTTCGTCTTGCCATGCCGTCCGCGTCCATCCTGCGCCATCTTCAGAGCACCCGCCAGCACGGGGCCAGCGATCTTTTTCTGGAGGAAGGAGGTCCACCGAGAGTGAAGCTCAACGGGGCAGTTCAAGAATTATCCGAACCGCCAGTGACGCACGATGATCTGGCTGGATTTTGGCGCGATTGCGGAGCGGACCCAGCCAACCAGACCGATCATGATGCCAGCTTCACGCTCGAGGAAGGATCGAGGTTCCGCGTCTCCCTTTTCCGTCACAGCGGCCGGTTAGGTGCCGCCCTCCGGGTCATCAAGACTCAAGTCCCAGCCATGGAATCACTTGGGGTTCCAGAACACGTGCTCATCCCCTGGCTGCAACGCCGCTCCGGTTTGATTTTGGTGACCGGAGCCACCGGCTCCGGAAAGTCAACGACCCTCGCTTCCTGCCTGGAATGGATCAATGCCCACTTCCAAAAACACATCATCACGCTGGAAGATCCGATCGAATACCAATTCACCAGCCGCCATTCGCTTTTTACCCAGCGCGAAATAGGAACCGACACCCACTCGTTCCCGCGGGCCCTGCGCGCCGCCCTGCGACAAGCCCCGGATGTCATCTTCCTTGGTGAAATCCGCGACGCCGAAACCGCTTTCACCGCACTCCAAGCGTGCGAAACCGGACACTTGGTCCTCAGCACTCTGCACAGTACCGACTGCGTCGATACCCTCGAACGACTCAACACCATGTTCCCCGACCGCGAGCGCGCCAGTGGACTGCTCCTGCTTTCCATGCAGCTCGTCGGCGTACTCAGCCAGATCCTCGTCCCCCGAGCCGGCCCAGATGGCGGCATGACCATGCTCTGCGAATTCTTGGAAAATTCGGGCGCCACCCGTCCGTGGATTCGTGGCGAAAAATTGCCCGATATCCGGGACCACCTCAATCGCAGCCAGACCCCGGAAACTCAGTCCTTCCTGCGCGCTCTGCTCGGAGCCCTCAGCGAAGGACGAATCACCGAAGAAACCGCCCTCGCCGCCGCCCCCAACCCCGGCGATCTCCAACGTGCCATGCGCGGCCTGATCTGACCGTCCCAAGCCCCAATCCCACCCACTCCGCAACCACCACCGTTTTCTCGCCCTTCCACCCCGATTCCACACCCCCGCACCCCGATGAACGATATTGTCGATCTCCTCATGGCCACCCGCGCAATCGGCGGCTCCGATCTTCATCTGGTGGTCGGAGCCCCGCCCGCCGCCCGTGTCGACGGCGTGCTCAAACCCCTGCTCGAACAAGAACTCCGCCAGGAAGATACCAAAGGTCTCATCTATGGCACTTTGACCGACTCACAACGGGCACGGTTCGAACAAGAATGGGACATCGATTTTGCCGTGCAAGTCGCCGGCGTCGGACGCTTCCGCGGCAATGCCCACATGTGCCGCGGCGCCATTGAGGCCGCCTTTCGATTTATCCCCCAAGAGGTCCCCAGTCTGCAGGGGCTGGGGCACGGCCAGACCGCTCTCGATTTTTGTGAAGCCCGCTCAGGCCTCGTCCTCGTCACCGGCCCAGCTGGCATGGGGAAAACCACCACCCTCGCCGCTATGGCCGAAAATATCCTCTCCCAGCGGTCCTGCGTG
>JALRGB010000267.1 GCA_023253575.1 Verrucomicrobiales bacterium | reverse complement strand
CGGCCGATCGTCCAGTTTTTCCCCGAACGACTCGACCCCAGCCGCCTGAAGATTACCTCGGGCTCGGAATTTCACCCGGTCCTGACCGATACGTTTATCCTCGTCCCGCACCCAGGCCCCGCGGCGCCCACGTCCGCTTGGCACATCAGCTTTAAGGCGGAAACGCCGCGGTAAACGCGCCCGGCTTTATAGGCTTGCCATGCGATCGCGGATTTGGCAGAAACTCTGGTGGGAAATAAATGCGGCGCCCAGCCACCGGTCGGGCGGTCCGCCCGCTGCGTTCCCATCGACTCATCCCTGACATGATTTATGAAGACCGCGCGCTTGTTCATTCCTCTGATGGCTGCCCTCTTAACGTGTCCGTCACCGGCGGCCTTGGTCGGCCATTGGCCGCTGGATGCGGATGCGGCTGACGTCACGGGCAACGGCCATGATGGCGCGGTGGTGGGATCTTCAGTCGTCTTTGGGGCGCCCGGAGCCAGCGCCAAAACCGGGGCTGCCGCCACCTTTTCAGGTCGCGGGCATATTGACGTGCCGTGGTCGGAAGCCTTAAACCCCGGGGCCCAAGCTCCGGATGGATCGGGCAGTTTCACCTTGGCGCTGTGGGCCCGCCCGACGGTCGTGGGTGGCTCGCATCGATCTCCATTCACGTCCCGGGAAGACAACGGGGCGAGCGTCAACGGGCCGATCATTTACATCGAACCCAATGGACAGTGGAGTTTCTGGGCCGGCAATAACGGCCCATCGGGCGCGTGGAATCCCGTCAGCGGCGGGCCGGCTGAGGCCAATGTCTGGACTCATGTGGCCATTGTCTACGACAGCGAGACCATCACCCGCAAGATGTATCTCGATGGCGTAGAAGTCGTGAACGACCCGACCGGGATTTCAGCCAATCTTCTCCGCAACATGCACATCGGGGGCGGGGCGGATGATGGAAATTCTTTTACTTGGGCTGGCCAACTTGATGACGTCGGCTTCTGGGACAATGCGCTCACGGCGGAGGAAATCGTCAACGTCATGACCAACGGCGTGGGCAGCGGACCGATCGCCCCTGATCCGCGCCTGCGAGTGACTTCGCCGGTGGTGTTGCCGCTCAATGGCGGAGTGCAGTCGTTCGACATCACTCTCACTAATGTCGGCACCACCAAAAACCTGACCGTCACCGGGGCCACCTTCACGGGTGCCAATGCGGCCCAGTTCTCGGTGCTCAGCACCCCGGCGGCCCTAGCGCCAGCTGCCACCGGCGTGCTCAAAATCGCCTTCGATTCGATGGGGGCCGCGGGCAACATTGAAGCCACTTTGAACATTGCTAGCAATGACCCGGCCGACCCTGTCCGGCCGGTGGTCCTGCGCGGCAGTATCTACGACCCACAAGCCGTTCTGCCCCTGACCCTCGATTTCGGAAAATTGCCGCTTGGCGGCGGTCCGGTCACGGCCACTCTGACCATCCAAAATGCCGGGGGCACCCGCCCGCTGTCGCTGGATGGAGTGACGGTGACCGGTCCGTGGGCCGCTCATTATAAAGTGACACAATTTCCGGCCACCGTGGCCGCCGGGGGGACAGGAAATCTCACCGTCGTCTTCGATGCCATGGGCGAAGTGGGTTTTTTCGCCGCGCCGCTGGATATTTCCAGCAATGATGCCGTGAACCCGGTGAAGACGGTGGTGCTTAAAGCGGACGTCGCTTTCGTTGACCCTTTGATTGCGTGGTGGCCGCTCGACATCGATGCGCGCGATGCCAGCGGGAATGGATTTGACGGCACGATCATTGAGCCGGTGGTTTTTGGCGAGAACGGGGCGAATGCGGCCACCGGCCAGTCGGCGCTTTTCGAGGGCACGGGCCGCATCGATGTCATGTATGATCCGCGTTTGAATCCTGGACTGACGGCGCCTTCTGGCGCTGGGAGTTTCAGTGTGACCTTGTGGGCGTACCCGACGGCCGTGAATGACGGCAATTACCATTCACCCTTCACCTCGCGGGAAGAAACCGATGGCAAAGTGAATGGGCCGATCCTTTACAATACTTTTAACGGACGGTGGGAATACTGGGCCGGCAATAATGGTACTTCCGGGGCGTGGAATCCGATGGACGGAGGACCGGTCACGGCTGATGCCTGGGTTCATGTGGCCCTCACCTACGACGCCGATACTACCACCCGAAAAATGTTCCTCGATGGCGTGGAGGTCGCCAGCCAGCTCATCGGCGTTTCCGCCAATTCCCAACGAGACTTGCATATCGGCGCGGGTCAGGACGATGGAAATAATTTCTTCTGGGTCGGCCGTATCGATGATGTCGCACTTTTCCGCAAAGCCTTGACGAATGATGATATACAACGCGTCATGACCAGTGGAGCCGGCAGCCTGAGTACTCCTCCACCGCCCACTACTCCCTTTGTCATCACCAGCGTCACCGGGGGACCCGCAGTGCAGAAAGTCACCTTAGTGTGGACTTCGGGTGCCGGCGTTTCCTATCGTGTGCAGCGGTCGACCACCCTGACCGGATGGGTGGACGTGGGAGCCGTCGTCCCCAGTGCCGGCGCCACCACGTCCTTCACCGACGACGCGCTCCCCAATGGAGCCGCTCACGTCTTCTACCGGGTGCGGGTCGCTCCCTAAGCCCCGCATCCAGATCATAAGTATGAGTATGAGGAAAGAAGAAGGGGTGTGGCCTGCCGTCCAAGGGTGGAAACCGGGGCCACCGTACCCGGCTACAGTGGCGGCGTCGCCGCCGCGCTTTGGATCACAGTGGATTTGGGTTGGTGGTTGCGGGCGTGGGTATTGATGGTGGGCGTGTAGGTGGAAGGTTTTTCCATGGGTTTGGGGAAGCGGAGGCGGACTTGAGCGCCGCCGAGCGGGGACTGGCTGAAGCGGATGGTGCCGTGGTGATTTTTCATGGCGGTGCGGACGACGTAGAGGCCGATGCCGCTGCCGCTCGGTTTGGTGGTATTGAGCGGGGTTTCATCTTTTTCAACGCCGGACCAGCCGGGGCCGCTGTCGTCGATGATGAGGACGATGGATTTTTGCCGGGTGACGATATTGAGGGAGATTTCGCGGATTTCACAATTGGCTTCGGCGATGGCTTCGGCGCTGTTGCGGAGGAGGTTGGTGAGGGCGAGCTGGAGTTGGGCGTCATCGCCCTCGATGCGGCAGGCTTTGGGGGCGGTCTGGTAGCGGACGTGAATGCGGTTTTGTTCTAGGGTGCGTTTGACTTGGAGCACGGAGCTTTTGACGACTTGAGCGAGGTTGACCGGTTTGGCGGTTGTTTGCACGTTGCGCAGGAGGACCTTCATTTTCTCGATGGTACTCACGACGCGTTGGGCTTCGGCGGCGATGGAGCGCAGTACTTTGCCGGCTTCGCTGCTGTCGCGCAGTGGCATGTTGCTTTGGAGGAGGATGGTGCTGAGTGGCTGGTTGATTTCGTGGGCCACGGCGGA
>JALRGB010000170.1 GCA_023253575.1 Verrucomicrobiales bacterium | reverse complement strand
CCCCGTGTGGGCAGCTGACTGGTGGCCCCGACGGAATCAATGACGGTGGCATAAAAGTGGACGATGGCCCCGGCGGCCTGCCCGGGAATGGCCGCCGACCAGCGACCGTCGCTCAGGGTCATCGGGCGCGTCTCAAAGGTGGATGCCGGATTGATCCGGTAATAAAGGACGGCCGCAGTCACGCCGTCCGGGTCGGTGGCGGCCAGCGAGACCGTGACATCTTCACGAGCGGCTGGGATGGCCGGGGTGTGAAGCAGCCCAGAGAGGACCGGCCCGGCCTCGGCCGCGGCCACGGTGCGGGAATTGCGGGCGCCCGGAGTGCCGAGCGCTGCAGGAATCGGCAGCTCCCAGGTTCTCGCCAGTTTTTGGTAATACGCGCGGGTATTGAGTTGGTTGGTGCCGCTGAGCCAGCGGGCGCGAAAGCTGACTTCATGCACACCGCTCGTCAGGGCCGCATTGTTGACAAAGGTAGTTTCGGCGTGGTTGTGATTGGTTTCGGTCGGTCCCGTAGCCGCCAGCCGCAGCACGCGGTTGGCGGGATTCGTAGGGTCCTCGACGACCCGGCTGCCAGCATGATTGCCCAGCAGCCGCCAGTTCGCTCCGGCTGGTAGTTTTTCAAAATCTCCATTTCGCAGCAGTTCGACGGCGGCCCCGTCAGGATCGCGGCGGACGCGCAGGTCGTCGATCAGGCAGGCACCGGCGTCCAGCAGACCGAGCCGGAATTCATTCCAGACGGTGGGACCGAATTTTTGGGTGCCGGGGGCCCTCCAAGAGAATGACTTCCATTCGCTTTTGGCGGTTTCGTCGCTGTCCACCCACGCTTGGGGGCGGCTGTTATCGTGGCGGGAATCGATGAGTTCGAGGCTGGACCCGCCACCATCGCTGAGGGGGCTGGGAAGGTAGTGGGCTTCATCGGCTGGGTTTCCGGCGGCATCCAGCAGGACAATGATTTCGCCGCTCGAGCTCAGGCTACCGGTAAAGTCGCCGATGATGAGGGGGGCGCGTTCCGGCCATGTCTGTTTCAACTGTGCGCTTTGTTTGGCGACGACGAGGAAGCTTCCCGCGGCGATAGTTGTACCTGAAGGGAAAGTGAAGCGGACGGCTTGATCTAGGCTCCATCCGGTCAAGTCGACGGGCGTGGCTCCTTGATTGTGCAGTTCAATCCATTCATCCGGGTTGGCAGCGACCGGCGTTGGGGCGACTTCGGGCGTAATGGTAGTGATGGCGGACAGACGCGCGCCGCAGACCATGTCATTGCCGCTGGCCAGTTGTTGGTGTACCTCGACTGAGAGTCGGTTCACGCCCGGGACGAGGGTGAGACCAACGAGCGGGGCATCCCGGGGTGGGCTGAGCACGGCGTTGGGCACTCCGGCGGACGCGAGCGTCCCGTGACGGATCGTTCCCTCGGGCAGATTGATCCGCCAATTGTTCACTTCCACCCCGTTGAGGTAAAAGGCGGCGCCATCGTCGATGACATGCTCGATTTGCAACCGGCTCAGGGAGGCCGCTTGTTCGGCGGTCAGGGTGAACTCGGTTTCAAAATAATAGGTGGTCGAAGCGGTCGAGGGGAACGGCGTTCGCAGCGCGTCTGGGAGGGCGGCGGGAGTTGTTTCAAAGCCGAGGAGCCCCTGACCTGAAAGCCACTCAGGGTCCGTTTCGTGGCGGATTTGCGCCCAGTTGGGGCCTGGATCGCTGGCGGCCGTGCGATACCGCCAGACGGCGTCGAGCGGCACGAGCACCGTGGTTTCGACGACTTCCGGCTGGCCCGGGATGCTGGCGAATGGCGGCGCTTCGTACATGATTTCGTTGATGACGACATCCGTGCTCAAAGCAAAGCGGTTGGCGGCGCCGAAGCTCGGACTGTCCGGTCGCATCATCCTGCCGCCGCTGCGCGCCCGAGGGAACGGGCCCGCCGTCACCGCGTCCAATACCCGGCCACCTCGGACGTCCCACAAAAATAACTTCTCGCCGTCCCGCGGGGAAAACCCCAGATCCACCTCACCGTACACAATAAATGCTCCGGGTTCGAGCACGCCGGTCGGCGGCGTGAATCCACCGAGGCGCAAGTCCGTGAGTGGAAACGGCGACGCTCCTTCGTTGACGAGTTCCACTTGAAAGGGGCCTGGCCCGGCCGCCGTGATTTCCGAAATGCGCACGCCTGCTGGGGCCGGGCCGCCCGGGAAATTGCTGGTTCCAGGCGTGCCGCCGGTTTCCAAACTGGCGGTCCAGGCGGTGGCTCCGTGGCTGGCGGTGCCGGCTTGGCGGCGGGCTAGGGTGGCTCCGGACCCGTCGGCGGCGGCTGGCCATGGCTCGTCATCGCCGTAGTCAAGCTCATCCATGAGGCGACCGGAGACATTCAGCAAGCGAAGCCGTTCGCCATTGTTGGATAGTCGTCCGTCCCACGGTCCCAATGCCCCTGGCACGGCAGTCGGCTGCGCGGCCACGAGCAGATACCCTCCGGCTTTGAGTCGGGATCCTTCAGGAAAGGTGAAATTCACGGCCCCTGTCAGCTGCCAGCCGGAAAGATCCATGTCCACGGACATCAAATTTGCCAGCTCTATCCATTCCTCCCCGCCGGTGGCGGTCGCCGGGTGATATTGGACTTCGTTAAAAACGGCGGCGCTGTCGGAGGCGCGGGCCGAATCGGCAGGGGAGCCGAGCAATGCGGCGGCCGTCAGCGCGGTGGAAAGCCAGAGCCGGGAAACGAATGGAATGCGCATGATGGCAAAAATCAAAGGACAGCCGACATCGCCGACGGAGTTCCATTCTACCCCGGAGTCGGTGACTGTGCCGGGGTTAATATGAGATCATGAGGCGAGTGGCCGCCGCGCTGGCGGGCGCGGACGGCCCTGAAACCAGCGTCACGGAGGCACGTCTGGCTCGGTCCGGTCACTGAAAACCAGAGTGGCCGGGTAGCCGGTGTGTTTACTGCCGGACGGCGCGGTAGTGCTGTTTTGGCTGGCCTGTGATGGAGTAGAGTCGGGTGATTTCACCGCCGCGGCCGGCGATATTTTCCTCGATGACATTCCACTTTTGCAGATCGGTGGACTGTTCGATTTTGTATTGTTTCTCTTTGGCGGCCCAGAAGCTGAATTCAACGGCGGTAAGCAAGTCGGCTTTTGATTCTGGCGTGCTGGCTGGGTTATTCGGATCGAAACCGAGGGCGACCTCGACGGTGTCGTCGAAGCCGTCACCGTCTTTGTCGGGATTAACGATGACTGGACCGTAGAGTTCGATTTCGTCGATCGCGGTGCCTCTGTCCAGTCCGGTGGCGGGTACGAGCAGGCGGAAGCCGGTAGCTTGAATACCGGCGGCATTGGCGGTCATTTCGTATTCATGGCGGAGGTGGGCGGTGAATCCTTCACCCGGAGCCGGGTCGTCGCTGGATGTATAATCCAAGGTACCAACGGTTTGCCAGCCGGTGGCGGCGTTGCCGGTGTCAGCGGTGGTGGCGTCCGGGAACGAAACTCGGGTGATTTGCACGGTATAGACACCGAGGCTGCGGTCGTCGCATTGGCCGCCGCAGTGGTCGGTTCCGGGGGAGCTGTCGTCGAAGGCGCCGTTTCCATTGTCGCGTCCGAAGGCAAAGCTGCTCAGGGTGGCCAAGCCGCCGAGGCGGATGGCGGCGTAGGGGGTGGGGGTGTTGCCTCCGATCCAGCTGTTCAGGTTGCCGTAGAAGCCGTCGTTGATATTGGCGGCGACGTGGAAATTGATGCCGAGCTGTGGGCCGAGGTCGCTGGAGGTGAAGGCGGCCGCGCCTGGGGCGTTAGCCAGATTGGCGGGTACCGGAGCCGGGCTTTCAGGATTAAAGCCATCGCCATCATTGCCATCCCAGATCAGGGTGAATCCCGCGGAGGGAGTCACGACAACTTCGGCGTGAGAAGCTTGCGGGATGGTGCAGAGGATGGAGGCGGTCAGAACACGGAGTGGAGTGAGGTGGATTTTCATGAGCTGCGGATTTTGATGGTGAAGCGTTCGCGACGATCAACTCCCGATAATGACAAAATTTCACCTCGTCTGGCCATACCCCGTTCGGGGGAGAAATCGGGGGTGGTCCTGCCCCGTTTGGGGGACGGAAATCTCCTGCAATTTGTCGGCGCTGCGGTTAGGATGAAATCCCTATGTTCGTGTTTCGTAGTTCCGGAGTGTCGGCCCTATTGGTCGTCTCATGGCTGTGGGGTATGATGGGATGGGTCTGGGGAGAGGGTGAGCGGGCGCGGCGCGGGGCGGTGCATCCGGGTCGCAATGTGGAGGAATTTTCACCAGTTGAAGCGCGATTCCTTCGGTTCACGGTCCGGCGGACGACCTCGAATGCGCAACCGTGTTTGGATGAACTGGAGGCCTACGGGCCGGCTGCGCCGTTGCGGAATCTGGCGCTCGCAGCGGAGGGGACGCGGGTGCGGGCTTCCGGCTCGCTGCCGGAGTACCGCATTCACACGCTGCCCCACGTGCATGATGGATTGTACGGCAACGGGCACAGCTGGATTTCTGACACTGCGGGAAGCGGCTGGGTGGAATTTGAATTCCCCTCGCCGGTAGTCCTAGACCGCGTCGTCTGGAGTCGTGATCGCGAGCGCAAGTTTATCGACAGGCTGGCGGTCGAGTATGATGTCGAGGTGGCGGTCGAGCCGGGGCGTTGGCGGACGGTGGCGTCTTCGGCGGACCGTGAGTGGCTGCCTGCGCTGCCGGCGGGCACGCAGCCGTACATGGCGATGTCTGGGCATTTTGCGGCCACGGCCACGGAGCTTTCGGTCGACGGTCATTCGGCGGCCGGGGAGTATTTGCTGGAGACGTGGCAGACGTCGCGCGGGTTGCCCTCTAATACTGTGACGGCGGTCACCCAGACGCGGGACGGCTGGCTCTGGGTTGGTACGAGCAATGGACTGGCGCGATTTGACGGGCTACGATTTACTACTTTTGGGGAGCGTCACGGACTGCCCAGTTTGAGTGTGACTTGTTTGCTGGAGGACAGCCGGGGCGTGTTGTGGGTGGGCACTGAGGGAGGCGGGTTAGTCCGGTGGGAAGATGGTAAGTTTCACGCGCTCGAGATCGGGGAAGGGCTGGTTGGCCGGACCGTGCTTTCACTGGCTGAAGATGCGGCTGGGGTGCTTTGGGTGGCGACACCAGCGGGGTTGCATTACTGGCGGGATGGACGGCTGACGCGGTGTGTGGAGGGGCTGGCCGCAAGTCTGGTCGCGGGGCAGGACGGGGTGTGGTTTATCGCCGGGGGCAGTGAGATGGTGCGATGGAATGGCCGAGAGGCGGTAAAGGCTCCGGAGGGGCTGGATCCATCGCGTTTTTCCGCAGTCAGTGCGTTGTCGGGCGGGACGGACGGAGCGATATGGTTCGGCGGCGCCAATGGGTATGTGGGCCGACTGGCCGCGGGGGCGGTGACGACGTTTGGTGAAGGGCATCAAGTGTTAGCGTCGAGCACGCGCGAGTTGCTGCCTACGCCCGGCGGAGATGTCTGGGTTGGTACTTCCGCTAGCGGGCTGGCTCGACTGCGCGAGGGAGCGCTGCTGCAGATTACCACGGATGACGGACTGGGGGCCAACTGTGTGGGGGACCTTTGTCTCGATCGTGAAGGAGTGCTATGGGTGGGGACAATTGGCGGGGGGTTGAGCTGTCTGCGTCCGCGCCGCATTGAGGCTGTGACGACCCGCGACGGATTATCCCATAACGGCGTCATGGCGATGGCCGAGGATGCGACTGGCACGCTGTGGATCGGGACCAACGGGGGCGGCCTCAATCGCTTGGCGGCGGGCAGCCGTCAGCCGGGGCCGCATTCGCCGAGTTATGTGTTGGAGAATCGTGTTATTTCTTCGCTGGCGGCTATGCGCGACGGTTCGCTGTGGCTTGGGACTTCCACGGAAGGAGTATTTCGGATCAAGGAAGGTGCTGTGCAGTCGATCGGGCTGGAGGAGGGGCTGCCTGGCCGGATTGTGACCTCGCTGGCGGAGGATGTGGAGGGGGGGCTGTGGGTGGGCACGCTGGATGGAGGGGTGTGTTATGTCAGGGGCGGGCGGGTGGAGCCGTTGTCGGAGCCCGGGGTGCCGGTGGGCCTGCCGGTAACGTCGTTGATGGTGGACCGTTCGGGTCGATTGTGGGTCGGTACCGCTGGGCGGGGTGTGGTGTGCCGCGAGGCTGGGGGCACGCTGGTCCGGTGGACGCGGGACCACGGGCTGCCCAGTCAATTTATCCGCACGTTTCGTGAGGGTGCTGGGGGCACGATGTGGGCCGGGACGAGTGGTGGGCTGGTGCGCTGGGCGGGTGGTCAACTTTTTAGTTTTACTCGTCGCCATGGGCTGCTGGATGAAGTGATTTCCCAAATTCTGGATGATGGGGCGGGCCATCTTTGGCTGGGCACCAACCAGGGGGTACTACGGGTGACGATCGAATCACTCGAGCGTGTGGCGTCGGGCCGCGCAGCCATGCTGGACGTGTTGGCGTTGGGGACGAGTGACGGCTTGCCTGGCTTGGAATGCACGGGCGGCTATCATCCGGCTGGGGTGCGGCTGCGTGATGGACGACTGTGTTTCGGGACGGTGGCGGGATTGGCCATGATTGATCCCCAGGCATTTGCGCCCCGGAATGAGACGCCACCGGTGGTGATAGAATCGATTTCCCTCCCGGGTGGTCCGTTCGTGAATGGTGAGGGATCGGTGGTGGTGGTGCCGCCCGGTGCGGATGCTCGGCTTGGATTTCAATTTACGGCATTGAGTTTTTTGGCGCCCGGGCGGGTTCGTTTTCAATGTCGGCTCGACGGCTTGGATGCGGGCTGGGTGGATGCCGGTGGAGAGCGGAGCATGGCTTATGCGCCATTGTCACCTGGGGCGTATCGGTTTGAGGTGCGGGCCAGTGCGGATGGTGGCCCGTGGAGCCGACCGGCGGCTGTGGCGGTGAAGGTGGCGGCGCCGTGGTGGCGGCATCCGGCGGTCGGGTTCGGCGGTGGGGTGAGCAGTTTGATGCTGGTCGCTGGACTGGCACGGGCCCTGACTCGCCGGCGATTGCAGCGGCGATTGCAGTTGGCTGAGCAGCAAGTGGGACTGGAGCGCGAGCGCACGCGTATCGCCCGGGACATCCACGATGATCTGGGGGCCAATTTGACTCAGATCAGTCTGCTCAGTGCTGTCGGGCGCGAGCAGCGGGACCAGCCCGAAGCTGTCGAGGCAAAATTTGCGGCGATCACCACGGTGGCGGGGGAGCTGGTGCAGGCGCTGGACGCCATTGTTTGGGCGGTCAATCCGCGGCATGACACGCTGGAAAGCTTGGCGCGGTATTTGGTCCGATTTTCCAGTGACTTGTGTGTGCATGCGCCGGTGCGGCTCCGGCTGGATGTTCCGGCGGAACTTCCTCATGTCCTGCTGGGATCGGATGTCCGTCATGCGTTGTTCTTGGCGGCCAAGGAGGCGTTACACAATTCCTTGCAGCATGCCGGGGCCAGTGAGATCCGGTTGCAGCTCGCAGTGGACGCGGGCCAGCTGACTTTGAGTTTAAGTGATGACGGATGTGGGTTTGTTCCGGAACCGGCCACTGGAGTGGCGGTCGCGGGCGTCGGTAATGGCGTGCATAATATGCGTCAGCGCCTCGCGGAAATCGGCGGCCGCTGCGAAATAACCAGCGCTCCAGAAAAGGGCGCTCACATTGTCTTTTCCCTGCCCTGTTCGCCCTTGCTATGACACCATCCATTCGCGTCGCTCTGGTTGAGGACAATGCACGCCTGCGCGAGCAGCTGGCCCAGTTTATTGCCGCGGCGCCCGGTTTTGCTTGCGTGGGCGCTTGCGCTGACGCAGCGACGGCGCTGGCAACCTTGCCCGCGGCGGCCCCTGAGGTGGTGTTGATGGACATCCGGCTGCCCGGTATGTCGGGGGTTGAATGCGTCGCTCGTCTCAAGGCGCGTCTGCCCGAGGTCAAAGTCGTCATGCTGACGGCTTATGACGACAGCGAGACGATCCTTCAGGCGCTCGAGAATGGGGCCAGCGGTTATTTGCTCAAGCGCACGCCGCCGGCTGATTTGTTGCGATCGATCCAGGAGGTGCAAAACGGGGGCGCGCCGATGAACAGTCATATTGCGCGGCTGGTGGTGCAGTCATTTCACCGCCGCGGTTCTTCCCCTCGTTCGTGTGAAAACCTGACGACTCGCGAGGAAGAGGTATTGCGACTAGTGGCTCAAGGTTTCATCAACAAGGAAATCGCGGAGTCCTTGGGCATCAGTCTTGAGACGGTGCGGCAGCACTTGAAGAATTGTTATGCAAAACTTCATGTGCGCACGCGCACGGAAGCGGCCATGAAAGTTTTTCGTTGAGGTAGCTGGGGATGGGGGGCTGAGGTCTGCTGGCCACCGTTTTTTCTGTAACTGGGTTCGCTGAACCCGGTCGCGGCGCCGAACGTCTCTCCGAACGAGTTTCGACAGAACAAAATTTACATTATCTAAAGTATACTAAGTCGATAGACAATAGGGTATTTTCACTTTACTTGTTTGATGTTTGGGTGCAGGGTGAAGTGGTCTTGATTTGCCGATTGACGGGCGATTTTTGGGCGGGTGATTTGTTTTCAGGGATTTATTTTTTTACGATCATGCATTCTTACACTCTCAGTCATCTGGAGCAGCTTGAAGCCGAGGCCATTTATGTGCTGCGGGAGACGGCGGCGCAGTTTCAAAACCCTGGATTATTATTTTCGGGCGGGAAGGATTCGATTGTGATGGCGTGGTTGGCGCGCAAGGCCTTCTGGCCGGCGAAAGTTCCCTTTGCGTTAGTGCATGTGGATACGGGGCATAATTTCCCGGAGACCTTGACGTATCGCGATGAATTTGTGGCGAAGATTGGAGCGCGGCTGGTGGTTGGGCATGTGGAGGACAGCATTCGTCGGGGTACGGCTCGGGACGAGACTGGCCCCAAGGCTTCGCGCAACCGGTTGCAATCGATCACGTTACTAGAGACGATTGAGCAGGGGAAATTTGATGCGTTATTAGGTGGGGGGCGTCGTGACGAGGAGAAGGCGCGAGCCAAGGAGAGGTTTTTCTCTCATCGCAACGAGTTTGGGCAATGGGACCCGAAGAACCAGCGGCCTGAGTTGTGGAATATTTTCAATGGCCGTCATCATACGGGCGAGCATTTCCGTATTTTTCCGCTCAGCAACTGGACCGAGATGGATGTGTGGATGTACATCAAGGAGCAGGGGATTCCGTTGCCGAATCTTTATTTTTCTCATGAGCGCGCTGTTTTCAAGCGCGACGGGGCGTGGCTTGATGCGGAAACGGGCTTTGCCAAGCCGATGGATGACGAGGTGGTGGAGCGGCGGATTGTGCGGTTCCGCACGATTGGCGATGTGACGTGCACGGGGGCGTGGGAATCGACGGCCAGCACGATCGACGATATTATTGCTGAGGTGGCGGCGGCCCGGGTCACGGAACGGGGGACGCGATCGGATGACAAAGTTTCCGAAACAGCGATGGAGGACCGGAAGAAAGAAGGGTATTTCTGAGATTGGGGAAGCGGACTCGCGGTGGTGGCGGCTGGGCGTTGTGCAGCAAAAAATGGGTGGTGATTTGGGCAGGGGGAGGAATGTCAAGGGTGTTTATTATGAAACTGTTCATAGATTCACTTTGACGGAGTGCTTGGAGGGGCGCAGAAGGAGGGATGACGCGTCGCGAGGCTTATCTTACGTTGAATTTGCTCCCTGGGATTGGTCCGGTTCGGGTCCGTCGGTTGCTGGAGGCTTTTGGCTCACCGGAGGCGGCCTTGCGGGCGCGGAGTGATGCGTTACGGCGGGTGGAGGGGGTGGGGCTGGAGTTGGCGCAGCGGCTGGCGGACTGGGAGAATTTGGTGGATTTGTCGCGCGAGTTACGGCGTATTGATGAGGTGGGGGCGCGGGTGGTGACGCAGGAAGAGGAGGCGTATCCGGCCACGTTGCGGGAAGTTTTTGACCCTCCGTTAGTGTTGTATGTTTGGGGAGAGTTGCAGAGTCGGGACGACCGTGGGATTGCGTTGGTGGGGTCGAGGCGGGCCACGCATTACGGGCTGCAATGCGCTCGGAAGCTGAGTTTTCAGTTGGCGCAGAGTGGATTGACGATTTTGAGCGGACTGGCGCTGGGGGTGGATGCGGCGGCGCATGAAGGTGCGCTGGCGGCGCAAGGCCGCACGATCGGGGTGTTGGGCAGTGGTTTGGGGAAATTTTGGCCTCCAGAAAACCGGGTGTTGGCCGAAAAAATGGCAGATGGCCGGGGGGCGGTGGTGACGGAATTTCCGGTCGACTACAACCCGGACAAGCAGAGTTTTCCCTTGAGGAACCGGATTGTGGCGGGGTGGAGTCAGGGGGTGGTGTGCGTGGAGGCTCCGGCGCGCAGTGGGGCCTTGATCACGGTCAATCAGGCGACGGATTACGGCCGGCCGGTGTATGCGGTGCCCGGACCGATAGATCGGCCGTCCTCGCAAGGATGTAATACTCTCATTCAGAATGGAGCGCGACTTGTAACGAGCGCGGCCGACATACTCGATGACTTGTCGTGGTTGATTCCTCCGGACGGAAAAAAAGCGGGTGCGGAAGCGCCGCACAAACCTAACCTCGCACTGACCGGCGATGAAAAAACCGTCTTTGACACGCTGGGGGGAGACGAGCGTCAATTTGACGATTTGGTAGCTGTCTGCGGGTTGCCGGCTGGCGAGGTGGCGGTGGCGCTGATGAAATTAGAGATGAAAAAATGTATCCGGCAGTTGCCGGGGCGGTACTTTACTCGCCTGACCGATTGAGGGAAGTGGGCGACCGCAGGTGGTTTCAGCAATCGCTTGTCACCCGGCCGGTTCGACTTATGGTCTCCGCCCTTTCCCGAGAGTCGCCCACGCGGTTCACTGCCCCATCCACAATTTCCCATGAACATCACCGTTGAAAAGTTCCCTGACTGCAAGGCTGCCATCCGTGTCGAGGTGCCGCGCGAAAGAGTCGAGTCCCAGCGTACTGCGATCACCAAGTTCTATCACAAAGGCGCCTCCATTCCCGGCTTCCGGCCAGGGAAGGCACCTACGGCCATGATCGTCCGCCGCTACGCCAAACAAATCGAGCAGGAGCTGCGCGACCGACTGACGGCTGAAGGCTATCAGGCTGGCAGCAAGCAGGAGGGACTGGAAATTCTAGCGCCGCTCGATGTCAAAGACCCTCAGTTCACGGAAGAAGGAACGTTTACCTTCACGGTGGAAGTCATCGTGGCCCCGACCTTTGAGCTGCCGGAGCTGAAAGGCATCCCGATCAAGCTGCCTAAATTGTCGATCACCGAGGAAAACTTGGATCAGGCGATTCTGAATCTGCGTGAGCGCCAAGCCAACTATCCTGCGGTGGAAGGGCGGGCGTTGCAGCTGGGTGATGTGGCGGTCATTGATTACAATGCCTTTATCGATGGCAAACCGGTGCGTGAACTCGCTCCTTCGGCTCCTGAGCGGATGCAGGAGTCGGTTGATTATTGGATTATGGTCAAGGAGCCGAATTTCCTTCCTGGTTTCAGTGATGCCTTGGTGGGCATGGAGGCGGGCGCGACGCGTCAGGTGGTGTTGACGCTGCCGGCCGATTTCCCGGTCAAGGAAATTGCTGGCATGGATGTGACGTATGAAGTGACGTTGAAGGAAGTGCGCGAGCA
>JALRGB010000125.1 GCA_023253575.1 Verrucomicrobiales bacterium | reverse complement strand
CTTGATCCCGAACAACTGCGTCCCGTAAAGCCACTCCAGCTCACGGGAAAAAACAGAAGACGACGGACCCATGGACGCAATCGAATCAGACACAGTTCGATAGTCGTTTTAAACCGGTATGTGCAAAGAGCAAAATATCATGACCCGCCCCGTACCACTCAATCTTTTAATTGCCGCGCGTTGTTCTGCATTTGTTCGATCATCGGAAGCAGCTGCAATTTGGCATCCGGCGGCAGTGAATCGTAAAATGTTCCTAGACCTTTTTCAGAAATTTGTTTGATCAAAGCCGGGCCCGCCGCTTCCATCAAGAGTTTGGCCGGGGAATCAGCGATATTTTCCAGCAGTTCTCGGCGGCTGCGCTCCAAATTTTTGACTCGCTCCCGTTCGTCCATCCGGCCGAATCCGTCCAGCAGTTCTCGAAACCCACGCGGCAACGAGCGCTCGATGAAGTCAGACTTCTCCTCGTCCGTCAGTCCTGCAAGAAAGCTTTCAAACTCCCCCCTCGCACCAGCCGCCCGCAACTCCCGCTTCTGGAGAAATGGAAGCCGCACATAATCTGAGGCGACTCGTTCGACCACACGAGCGCGCGGTTCGGCGGCAAACGGCTCGCTTCCGATATACGCCAGCAGCTTGCCAGCCGTCGGAATGGAGGCGTCGACGAGGCGCGACGTCGCGGCCACGGCGGACCAGACGAGCGTCAGAGCGATCACAGCATGCATGACGAAGCGGCGTTTCATTATCCTTGTGTACGCCCGAATCGGCGTTTCAGCAACGCCGTGAAATCACCAGCCTCCGTGACCCGCAGCACCCCACACACAAAAAAATACGTCGCCGCCGCCACCATGATCGTGCCGACCAGAGCCAAAAGTCGCACCCCGAAACTCAGCCCCGGCCAATGGGCCAGAAACCACCACTTGGGCGCAACACACACCACCAGCATGGTCGCCGCCGCCACCCCAATCCGCACCAACCCGTTCCAGGTGACACGCGTGTCCAAACCACCCGCAAACCGCCGCATCGCCACATAACTCACCCCAAAATTCAATGCCAACCCCGCCGCCGTCGCCCACGCCAACGCGGCATGATCCCACTTCAAGACAAACACCGTAAATGAGTTGACAATAATGTTGAAAAGAATCATCCCCAGACTGACCCCCATGGGGAAAAACCGCTTGTCGATAGCAAAAAACGCCGGCTGTACGACTTTCAGCGCCGCATAAAATAACAAGCCAAACGCATAAGCCTGCAACACTCGAGCACTCTGCCAAACATCCGCAGCCCCATAGCGACCATGCTCGAAAATCACGCTGAGAATCTCCTGGGCAAAAAGCGCCAACCCAGCCGCACAGGGAACCACCAAAAATAAAACGAGCCTCAACCCTTTGGCCAAAACTTCGCGGAAAGCAGGCGTAATCCCGCCCGCCGCCGCCCGCGAAAGCGCCGGCAATGTGACCGTCGCCACCGCCACCCCAAACAATCCCAGTGGCAACTGCTGCAACCGCTGCGCCAACTGCAGCCACGTCTTGGCCGAAGCCTCACCCCACGTAAAGCTCGCAAAAATACTGTTTATCTGAACGTTTATCTGCACCCCGCCCGCCGCAATCAACGACGGCCACATCAACCGCAATACCTCCCGTACACCGTCATCCCTCCAACCGAAATCAGGACGATACCGAAACCCCACCCGCCGCAACGCCGGCCACTGAATCATAAATTGACACAGCCCGCCAATCAAGGTGCCCACCGCAAAACTCGCCAACGACGTCCACGAAATCTCGCCGCGCCGGAAACCAGGATCAAGCAGCCACGCCAGTGAAAACCCGCCCACAATACAACCCAGATTAAAAAAAGCCGAGGCCACCGCCGGTACGAAAAATTTCTTCTTCGCATTCAAAATCCCCATCGCCAGCGCCGTCAGCGAGACGATCGCAATAAATGGATACATGATCTGCGCCAGAGATGCCGCCAATTCCTGCTTCCATGGCGCCCAGCCCGGCACCAGTAATCGCGTCAAAGGCAACGCCACCACAATGCCGACCAGCGAAACCACACTCATGAAACACGCCGCCAACGTGAACATCTTCCGCCCCAGCCGCCACGCCGCTTCTTCCCCTTCATTCTTTAACTTTTTCGAAAACGTCGTCACAAAGGCCGTACTCAAAGCCCCCTCCGCAAAAAGATCGCGCAACATGTTGGGCGTACCAAAGGCCTGCGCAAAAATCCCGTTGTACAACGCTCCAAATTTGCTCGTCAACACCTGGTCCCGCACCAACCCCAGCAACCGACTGCACAATACGGCCAACGAAACGACACTCGTCGACTTCGCAGCCGTCGCCACATCGCGGTTCACCGCCGAGCCTTCCGTGGCACGGGTCGGCGGCGTCAAGGAATCTGGTGGTGGCAGGTCGGCCATAAGAAATCGAACTCTGGCCCGGAAACCGCCATCGCGCGCAAAGAAAATGTGACTTCACGCCCGCTCCTAGAATCGGCAACGGGTCGAGCCCTCGCCATCACACCAAGGAGTCTCGGGAAAATGAAATGCTTACCGATTAGAATCAGGCGGAGGAGAGTCGGGAAACCGAATATCCTCAATCCGCCCAGGTTGGGCCGGGTCGCTCCTCTGCTCCGGCGAAAGATTCTTCATCCCAGTCACCAAAAGCGATCCATAACCAAAAAGCACCACCGCCCACACCACAGCCAAGAACAAAAGGTTCAACGCCATAAACAGAGCGTGAAAGTAAAAATATTTTGCCATGTCCACATTGACTTGTTCTAATGAACGAGCATCTCCCGCGGCATGGGCCTTCTCAAGGCTGCTGACCACCCGCATCAACGCCACCCCAGCCAGTATTAACGCCAGACCCCCCAACGCCATCGGCAGGAACAAGACCCCGCTGACGATCAACATGACCGCGAGAAATTTCACCGATCCCTTGCGCTGAAACAGCGGGGACGCCAACCGCCGCACCGCCGCCGGATCAGGAGCCGGTACCGAGGCCCCGGCCGCCGTCGCCCGCCCCGCCGCCGTCAACGACGTCACCGCCGCCTCGCGCGCCAGTGCCGCCGATGGCCCGCCCACCATCGGCTGCGTCACCGCCGCAGCCGATGACATGAATAAAGCCGGAAACACCGAGGCCGCAGGCATCCATTCACTCATCCCCTCGCGCCACATCAATGTCTGCGCCGAAATCTGGCCCAACTGCACCAGCGCAAGCACATCCGGTTCATGGGCCGTGAACTGCTGCCCGGAGGAGGAAACGAATAACCATTGCTGCATCATTGGCGTTACCCCGAGGCAGCATCACGGTCAATGCGGAAGCACCCCAGTCAGCCAAGCCCGCCATTTACTTTTTTCCAAACATCTGGACCAGCCCAGCCAAAGCCTCAGGCGCCGCCGGAGTGCCGGCCGCCGCAATAGCCGACCGCTGCAATTCAATAAGTTCTGCAATACCACGACGCGCCAGCTCCAGCATCTCCGCCATCTGCGCACTCGTAAAGGTGGCCTCTTCGCCGCTTCCCTGCATCTCGACAAATTCACCTTTTTCCGTCATCACCACGTTAAAATCCGCCGCCGCATCCCGGTCCTCGACATAACACAAATCCAACAAGGCTGTGTCCTTATACAGACCAGCGCTGACCGCCGCCACCAGCTGGCGCAGCGGGTTGCGCTTCACTTTTCCCTCAGCCACTAGCTTTTGCAAAGCCAACGCCACCGCCACACTGGCGCCAGTAATCGCCGCCGTCCGCGTCCCGCCGTCAGCCTGCAAGACATCGCAGTCAATCCAAAGCGTGCGCGGCCCCAATGCCTCCAAATCCACCACCGCCCGCAACGACCTCCCAATCAACCGCTGAATCTCCGAACTGCGGCCATCAAGCTTGCCCGAGGAAATGTCGCGCCGCTTCCGGTCGAGCGTGGAATAAGGCAGCATCGAGTACTCAGCCGACAGCCAGCCCCCAGAAACATTTTGATACTTCATCCACGGTGGAATGCTTTCCTCAATGGTCGCCGCCACAATGACCCGGGTGTTGCCAAACCCCACCAAAACCGACCCCGCCGCATGGGGGGCAATGAACGGCAGAAAAGTAACGGGGCGAAGCTGGTCAAGAGCGCGGGCGTCAGGTCGAATCATGGTGTCCAGAAAAGCGCGCAGTCACCAAAAAGGGAAGCAGAAAGGTGAGGCCTCGTTTTCACCGCTCCGGCCGCACCGCCGCCGACCGCGCGGAGCGTCGCTGCAACCATCGACGAAGCTGCCCCTCCGCCAACCGCGGATCCAACCGGGCCAGCAAAAAATAAGCCGCCTGCTGCTTCAATCGCTGCCACCACGTGCGATGCCCGCGCAACTGCTCAAGCGTCCAAGAACGGGAATGCCCAATATCCTCCTCAAATTGTTTCCACGCCTGGGCCGCCACTCCCGCATCCTCGATCCGCAGCATGACCTCGAAATTAATGCGCAAACTGCGTGGATCAAGATTCGAGGAGCCAATGTAAACCACGTCATCCAACAACAACACTTTGGCATGCAGGATCTGCGGCTGGTATTCATAAATCTCGACTCCACGGTCAAGAAAAAACCGGTAAATCGAGCGAGATGCCAGCTGCATCAACGGCACGTCCGTCGGCCCCGCCAACAAAATCCGTACCTCCACCCCACGGCGCTCCGGAGCCACCAGCTGGCGACGCAATCCCCGGCTCGGAAGAAAATAAGGCGAACAAATCCCCACCCGGCGAGCTCGCTTCAAATCGCGCGCCACCGCTTCACGCAATGGATTGCGCCCGAACCCAGGGAAAATAAAAAGGGCCTCGACATCCGCCCCGCAGGCCACCACGCCCGCCCGGGGACGCCGGCGACCGCGGTGCCGCCATTGTTTTTCCCCAGCCAACGCCCACTGGGAATCAAACTCCCGCTGCAAACAAAAAACGACCGGACCGCCAACCGCCACCCCTCCATCGCGCCATCCCTCGGCGACCCCGTCACCATTGTACTCAGAACCAATATTGCAGCCGCCCACAAAGGCATGCTCCCGATCAACCACCAATAATTTACGATGATTCCGAAACGACCACGTGCCCAGACTCGGCCGATTAAACCACTCAATGGCACCGCCAGCCGCCCGTAAACTGTCAAAATATTCGCCAGGCAACGCCACCGACCCAAAGGCATCAAGCAAGATCCGCACCCGCACCCCCCGCCCCGCCGCTGCCTCCCAGGCCGCGCAAAATTCGTCCCCCACTCCCCCCGCCTTAAAAGCATACATTTCCAACAAAACCTCCAGCCGCGCCCCCCGAATAGCCTCCAGTTGCGCCTGCAAAAAAACACGCCCAGAAGCCAGCCATCGAAACCGA
>JALRGB010000123.1 GCA_023253575.1 Verrucomicrobiales bacterium | reverse complement strand
ACGGCACAATAATGAAAAATCGATTGCGGCCGCTCGCCATACCAACGGCCCGATCCGCGCTCGGTTGGCCTAACGACCAGGCAATTTCCCCATAAGAAAGCGTCTCCCCAAAAGGAATGTCCATCAATACATCCCGGACCCGTTGTTGAAATACCGTACCAGCACCTGCCAGTGGCACCCCAAATTGACGCCTCGTTCCTGCAAAATACTCCCGCAACTGGACCACAATTTCCTCAAACGGCTCGACCTCGTGCTTCCAACCGGGGTCGGGCGAGGCTATCGTCCGCCCGCCAAATTTTTCCAAATAAAGCCCGGTCAATACCCGTCCGCTGGAAGTGAGCCGCACGGAGCCTAGCGGACTAGCCATGGTGGTAAAAAAACGAGTCGCATCCATCCCCCACCATCGTTACCAGCATCCATCACATGGCAACGGAAGACAGGCCAGCCCACCAGACGCGCCCCCTGCCTTCCCTCATCCGGATAAAGTCCCTTCCCCTGACCGCCGGAACCTGCTCCAGTCAAACTCGATGAATCCACGCCTCTTGCTCGTCACTTCCTCGCTCGCCCTGAGCGTGCTGATCGGCATCGTCCTCAGCCTCAGCCGCGGCCCCAATCAGTCAGCCGCCACCGCCCAAGGCGCCTCCGCCGGCGCCAAACCACGCATCGGATTGTCCCTCGACACCCTCAAGGAAGAACGCTGGCAAAAAGACCGGGACCGCTTCGTCGCCGCCGCAGA
The DNA here is from genome assembly GCA_023253575.1 of Verrucomicrobiales bacterium. Taxonomy (GTDB): domain Bacteria; phylum Verrucomicrobiota; class Verrucomicrobiia; order Verrucomicrobiales; family V1-33; genus CAJBME01. Next base: position 1,921 of record JALRGB010000123.1, on the reverse strand, counting down.
AAAATTGGGAGCCGAAGTGCTCGTGCAGTCAGCCAACTCCGACGACACCCGCCAGATCCAAGATGTCGAATCACTCATCAGCAATGCCGTGGACGTCCTCGTCATCGTCCCCCACGACGGCGCCGCCATGGCCCGTGGCGTGGCAGCCGCCAAAAAAGCCGGCATCCCCGTCATCTCATACGACCGCCTCATCACCGGCGCCGACCTCGACCTCTACCTGAGCTTTGACAACATCAAGGTAGGTGAACTACAGGCCCGCTACCTCGTCGATGCCCTGCCCAACAAAAAAGGAAAAATCATCCGGATCTACGGCAGCAAAACCGACAACAACGCCAAACTCTTCAAGGAAGGCCAAGATCGCATCCTCGACCCCCTCATCAAATCAGGAGACATCCAAGTCGTCTTCGAAGACTGGGCCCTCGACTGGAAAACCGAAAACGCCAAGAAAATCGTCAATGCCGCCATCACCGCCCACGGCAAGGACATTCAAGGCGTGCTGGCCAGCAATGACGGCACCGCCGGAGGCGCCGTCCAGGCGCTGCTGGAAGAAGGACTGGCCGGTCAGGTGCTCGTCACCGGACAGGACGGGGAACTGGCCGCCTGCCAGCGCATCATGCGCGGAACTCAGACCATGACCGTCTACAAACCTCTGCACCTCCTCGCCGATACCGCCGCCGCCATGGCCGTGAAAATGGCCAAACGAGAAGTCGTGGTGGCCAATGGCACAGTGGACAACGGCTTCGAATCCGTGCCCTCCGTCCTCAGCGACATCATCGCCGTCGATAAAACCAACATGATGGACACCATCGTAAAGGACGGTTTCCATTCCGCCGAATCACTGCAATGAACGGTCCGGCTCCCGCCCCCCAGCCGTCCGCTCACCTTGCCAGCGGCGGCGCCTCCCCCGCGTTGCTCGAAGCCCGCAGTCTCACCAAACGCTTCGGCGGAGTGACCGCCCTGCACAACGTCTCATTCGACCTCCGGCCAGGTGAAATCCACGCCCTCTGCGGAGAGAATGGCGCCGGCAAATCAACCCTCATCAAAACTCTCTCCGGCCTGCACCCGCACGGGTCCTATGAGGGAGAAATCCGCCTCGACGGCGTAGAAGCACGCTTCCGCAGCCTGGCCGATGCCGACCGCGCCGGCCTCGCCGTCATCTATCAAGAACTCGCCCTCGTCGAGTCCATGACCGTGGCCGAAAACATCTTCCTCGGGCGCGAACGACGCCACGGACCATGGATCGACTGGGCCCGCACTCACCGCGATGCCGCCACTCTGCTGGCAAAGTTCCAGATCGACATCCATCCCGAAACCCCCGTCAACACCCTGGGCGTCGGCCAAAAACAGCTGGTGGAAATCGTCAAGGCGCTCAGCAAGGAGGCCCGCTTGCTCATCCTCGACGAACCAACCGCCGCCTTGGCCGGAGCCGAAACCGGAATCCTCCTCCGCATTCTCCGAGAACTGCGCGCCCAAGGCGTCAGCATCATTTATATATCGCACAAGCTCAATGAGGTCATGTCGATTTCAGACCGGATTACCGTGCTAAGAGATGGCGCCAGCGTGGCCACCATGGCTACCTCTGAAACTGACATTCCATCCATCATCCGCCACATGGTCGGTCGGAAAATCGAGGACCTCTATCCCCGAACCCGCACCCTCACGCCCGGAAAAGAAATGCTGCGCGTAGAACACCTCACAGTCGCCCCCAAGGCTCACGCTCCAGCCCGCCTGCATGACATTTCGTTCTCGGTCCGCGCCGGGGAAGTACTCGGAATCGGCGGTCTCATGGGCGCCGGCCGATCGGAACTCCTACTCCACCTCTTCGGCGCTTGGGGCCATCGCACCAGCGGCACGGTCGTCCTGCAAGGACTACCCCACCCTTCCCCCACCCCAGCCACCTCCATCCAACGAGGGCTGGTCA
>JALRGB010000108.1 GCA_023253575.1 Verrucomicrobiales bacterium | reverse complement strand
GAAGTTACAGATAATGGAATTGATTCAGTTAATACACCTTATGGTGGTATTAAAGTAGAACAATTTAATGGTGTAACGGCTGGTGGTGCGGCTGCTGGTGGTGCGGCTGCTTTCGGGGGGGCGGTTTTTGGCGCGGTGGCTTTTGGCGCGGTGGCGGGTTTGCCGAAGAATTTGTGAAGGAGTTTGAACATGGCGTCGTGGGGGTCCGGTTTACTCGATGTGGAGTGATTGGAATTCCTGAGTGCGCTGGGTGATGAGTTCTTGAGTGAGCACGCCTGCGCCTTGGTAGGTGACGTGGACTTCTTGGGACTGGCCTGAGAGCTGGTCGGTGATGTGGGCGCGGACTCGTTGATCGGCGTCGTAGCTGTAGGTGACGGTGACGGCGCATCCGGCGGGGCGGCCGGGCGGGACCTCGAGATGGATCATGCCGACGACGTCGACGTACCGTGGATCGGTATCTTCGCCTTGGGTGACGGGGACCTCGATGAGGCGTTCATCATTTTCCGATGTCAGGTAGGTTTGGGACTGCTGGCATGGGATGGGGGTATCTTTAGCGATGACGATGGAGTTGGCGTAGGTAGTTTCTCCGGTGGCGGCGTCTTCCATGAGGGCGAGGGTGCCGTAGCTGTGATTACAGACTTCGTGGACGCGGGAGGCTTTTTGGGAGAAGAGGGCGGCGCCGAGGGCGACGCATTCATCCACATTGCCGCAGGATATGGGGTCTTTGCCGAAATGGGCGCGGAGCATTTGGCGGATTCTCGGCATGCGGGTGCCGCCGCCGACGAGGCATACGTGGTCGATCTCGCGCGGCTGAAGTCTGGCCGAGTCCAGAGCTTGTTCGACCAGCATATGGGAGCGGGTGAAGAGTCGGCTCATGGCTTCCTCGAAGACATCGCGGGTGATTTCCATGCGTGAGAGGCCTAAGCGGTCGTTGCCAATCGTGTTGGAGACTTGGCGCAGTTTCGAGAGCCTCTTTTTCAGGTCTTCACCTGACTGCAGGGCCTGGCGGCGTTGACGTTCATTTTCGTACAATTCCGCCTGATTTTGGCGCCGGTATTCGTCGGCCATGAGGTCGAGCAGGGCTTCATCGAAGTTTGACCCGCCTAGGCGGCGCGCGCCCTCGGAGGTTATGATGCGGACGTCATCGCCTTTAATTTCGAGGATGGTGATATCGAGGGTGCCGCCGCCGAGGTCATAGATCATGATGCGTCCCTGAACGCCTTGGGTGTGGGCGTAGTAGAGGGCGGCGGCGGTTGGTTCATTGACGAGGCGTTTGACGGTAAAGCCAGCGATCTGACCGGCCGAGAGGGTGGCGTGGCGGGCCAGCTCGTTAAAATTGGCGGGCACGGTGAGCACGCATTCGGTGAGTGGTCCTAGGGTGCGTTCGCTATCGCGTTTGAGTTTGGTCAGGATGATGGCGGAGATTTCGGCTGGGGTCCAAGCGCGGCCGTCGATGTTTACGACATGGTGGGGATTGTCCATGTGGTGTTTGATCAGCGGCACGGTGCGGTCTGGATCGCCGCCGTCTCGGGCGGCGGTGCCGACGAGTTTGATGTCCTCGTGGGGGTCAAAATAGACGACGGAGGGAGTGAGCCGTTCTCCATCGGCATTGGGTACGATTTCCGGATTTCCATCCGGGCGGAGGCAGGCGAGGCCTGAGGTGGTGGTACCGAGGTCGATGCCAACGTGAGAGACGGCCATGGGTGTGAGGGATCAGTGAGTCAGAAGTACGGGGGGAAGTGGATGCGTCTGATGAGTACGCTTCTTTGGTCTGATCGCAAAACGCAAAACGCCGCCCGGAGTGGGGCGGCGTGGCGCGGGCCTGACCCGCGGGCGGGCTCAGGCGGTTGTGCGTGGGCGACTGACTAGGCAGTCGGCACGGTGGCGATCGTCTTCAGGATGCGCGAAGCGATCTGGTAGGGATTGCCTTGGCTGTTCGGACGGCGGTCTTCGAGGTATCCTTTGTATCCGTTGTTCTTGAAGCTGTGAGGGATCCGGATGGAGGCCCCGCGGTCAGCCAGACCGTAATTGAATTTGTCGATCGATTGGGTCTCGTGCAACCCGGTCAGGCGCAGGTGATTGTCTGGTCCGTAGACGGCGACGTGTTCGTCTTTGTATTTGTCGAAGGCGGCCATCAGATCGAGGAAATATTTCTCTCCACCGACTTCGCGCATGTACTGGGTCGAGAAGTTTGCGTGCATACCGGAGCCATTCCAGTCGGTATTGCCGAGTGGTTTACAATGGTATTCGACGTCGACGCCGTATTTTTCGCAGAGGCGTTCGAGGATATAGCGGGCGACCCAGACCTGATCGGCGGCGGTTTTTGATCCTTTGCCGAAGATTTGGAATTCCCACTGTCCTTTGGCGACCTCGGCGTTGATGCCTTCGTGATTGATGCCGGCATCGAGGCAGATGTCGAGGTGTTCTTCGACGATTTGGCGGGCGATATCGCCGACGTTTTTGTATCCGACGCCGGTGTAGTAGGGGCCTTGGGGGGCGGGGTAGCCGTTTTCCGGGAAGCCGAGTGGGCGGCGGTCTTGGTAGAGGAAGTATTCCTGTTCGAAGCCGAACCAGGCATTGGCGTCGTCGAGAATGGTTGCGCGATCGTTCGACTCGTGCGGGGTGCCATCGGCATTATAGACTTCGCACATGACCAGGGCGCCATCTCTGCGGGTGCTGTCTGGGTAAACGGCGACGGGAACGAGCACACAGTCCGAGCTGCCGCCGGGCGCCTGACGGGTGGAGCTGCCGTCAAATCCCCATTGGGGAAGATCAGCCAGCTTCGGGAAGCTGGAGAATTCCTTCAGTTGAGTTTTGCTGCGCAGGTTACGGACGGGCTGATAGCCGTCCAACCAGATGTATTCGAGTTTGTATTTGGCCATGATGGGTGGTGATGGATTTCGGGGATTTCCCGTCCGCTGGCAAGCACATTTAGTACGGATAAAATGAGATCGCTGCGGAACAGGGGAGAAGATTTAAAGCAGGTTTCGTGCCATTGTCCGACTATTTGCTATGTGTCGGGGCGTTTGATGGTTTTTCTGGTGGCGGCTGGGGTATAAGAGTGAGGGTGGGCGATGAAAAATCGGCCGACTTTTGGCAGATGTGGATCAGGGTGTGGGCCGCGACGATTTGATCGGCGGTTGATTATTATGAATTCATTTGCAGTGAGACCGGCGGTGGCCGGGGATGAGTCGGCTGTGATCGCCAGCCTGACGATGGCTTTTGTATCGGATCCGGTGTTGCGTTGGATGTATCCTGACCCTGTACAATTTTTGGCGCACATGCCTGAGTTCAGCAGGATTTTTGGTGGGAGGGCTTTTGTGCATGGCAGCGCGCATGTGGTGGAGGGTATGCCGGCGGCGGCGTTGTGGCTTCCGCCTGGCGTGGAACCGGATGAAGACGCATTGGTTGGGATTTTGCAGACCACGGTGCACGAGCGGGAGCTGGCGGACGTATTTTCACTGCTTGAGTTGATGGGGCCATTGCATCCCGCGGAGCCTCACTGGTATGCTCCTCTCATCGGGGTTGACCCCATTCATCAGCGCAAAGGTTGTGGTTCAGCGCTTCTGGATCATGCGGTGGCGCAGTTCGACCGCACGGGTACGCTGGCTTGCCTCGATGCCACCAGCGAAGAAACGCTGCCGCTGTACCGGCGGTATGGATTTGAAGTGACGGGCACCTTACAAGCCGGGGCGTCGCCGCCGATGTTTGCCATGGTGCGCCCGCCGCGATGATCTGCGGCGCTTAGGGGAGAGCAACGGCTTTGAGCCTCATTGCTTGCAGCTGGGTGGCGGACATTGGGGCGGTGCTGCGCCAGGTGACAGTGGAGGTGCCGTCGCCGTGGTTTTCCTCGCTGACAAATTCGACAACCAAACTCCCATGAGGCAGGGGTAAAACGAACATAATGAGGATGGATTTACAGTCGAAACTCCATGGTGACGAGGTCGAGCCATCGGTCGAATTTGCGGCCGACCTCGTGCAGGTGACCGGCGGGTTGGAACCCCAAGGAGTGGTGGAGTTGTCGTGAGGCGTCTTGGTCGGCCGAGATAACGGCGAGCACGACGTGGTGTCCGAGGGTGCGGGCCTGATCGAGCAATTGGGTCATGAGGAGGCGGGCTAGGCCGCGGCGGTGGAAGTTTTCGTTGATGTAGACGGAGCTTTCCACGGTATGGCGGAAGGCGCTGCGCGGGTGGAACGGGCTGAGTGAGGCCCAGCCGACGAGGGTGCCGTCGATTTCTGCGACGAGGACTGGGTGGGCTGGTCCGTGGGCGGCGAGCCAGGCCAGTCGGTCGTGCACGGACTCCGGTTGTTCCTGGTAGGTGGCGGTCGAAAATTGCACCGAGTGGTTGTAGATAGCGCTGATGGCAGCGGCGTCGGACGGGACGGCTGGACGGATGAGGGGGGTGGGCATGTGACGGGATGAGACGGGGGTCAGGATGCGGGGTGAAGCGGATGCGGGGAAACCATCGGCAGAGGGACAACGTTCATCTCAATCCTTGAATGGCGAATTTCAAACTTGAAACCTGCTTCCCCCGACCGCAGTGAGAGGAGATGAATGCTCCTGAACCACTTCAATTCCCCAACGTCACGGCTGTCGCCAAAGCGAATGTCTATTTTGACGGCCGTGTTGTCAGTCACAGCATCCTTGCCGAGGATGGTAGCAAAAAAACATTGGGCATCATTTTCCCTGGCACGTATCATTTTGGTACGGATGCGGCCGAAGTGATGGATATCGTGGCTGGCAGCTGTGCGGTGACGATCGACGGGGAGGCGGACGATGAAATTTACGAAGCGGGATCTTCATTTGAGGTGTCGGCGCACTCTGGTTTCACGATTGTGGTCAGTGATGGGTTGTGTGAATACGTGTGTTCTTTTGTGTCCTAAGTTGGTAGTGATGGTTTTTTTATTTTTAGCATGAGTTCAACGGGTCCCGCACTTATTTCCGGCAAAGATTTGGCCTTGGCCTTTGGGTTGAGGCGCGTTCTTGATGGCGCCACTATTGCTGTGTCGGAGGGGGAAAAAGTGGGATTAGTGGGACGCAATGGGGCGGGCAAGACATCTTTATTGCGGCTACTTTCGGACGTGGAGAAACCGGATTCGGGCGAGATTTCGCGTCGTCGTCAGTTGCGAGCTGGGTATTTGCCACAGGAATTTGCGTTGGATGATGCGGCCACGGTTCGCGCCAATGTGGAGGCGGGGGCGGCTGACTTGGTGGGATGGTTGAGGCGGTATGAAGAACCGGATGTGTCGGATGTGGAGCAGGGTGATTTGCTGCATTTGATTGAGGCGGCTGACGGCTGGAATTTTGACACGCGATTGACGGCGGTATTGAACGCGTTATCGGCGCCGCCTCCTGGGGTGTTAGTGGGTCCGCTTTCTGGTGGGGAGAAGCGTCGGGTGGCGTTGGCTCGGGCGATTGTGGCGCAGCCGGATTTATTGTTGTTGGACGAGCCGACGAACCATTTGGATGCGGAGTCGATTGGCTGGCTTGAAGAATTTCTTCGATCTTATCGAGGGGCGGTTGTTTTTGTGACGCACGACCGTTATTTTCTCGATCGTCTGGCGACGCGGGTGGTGGAGGTGGACCAGGGCAAATGTTTTTCGCATCCTGGGAACTACACGGCGTATTTGGAGAGCAAGGCTCTGCGGCAGCAAATCAACGAGCAGACGGAGCGGCGGCGGCAGCGGTTTCTCCGCAGCGAGCTGGAGTGGGTGCGAGCCGGCGTGCGGGCCCAGCGGTCGAAGTCGAAGTACCGCATGGCGAGTTATTATGTGGTGGAAGGACTGGAGGCACCGCCGGAGGAGCGGGAGTTGGATCTGTTGATTCCGCCGCCGCCGGGACTGGGGAACACGGTGGTGGATTTGAAGAATGCGGGCGCTCGTTACGGCGACCGCTGGCTTTTCCGAGGGTTGACGCACCAATTTCTAGCGGGCGAATGTGTTGGCGTGGTCGGTCGCAACGGGGTGGGAAAGACGACGTTGTTGCAGATGTGTTTGGGGCGACGTGATCCGGAAGAGGGCACGGCTACCGTTGGTAAACGCACAGTTTTTAACTATATTGACCAGACGCGGGTGGCGTTGGATGACTCGAAGTCGGTTCTTGATGAAATCAAGGATCACGAGGAGATCGTGTTTTTCGGCGACCAGAAGATTTCTGCGCGGGGATATTTGCGGCGGTTTTTGTTTACGGACGACCGCATTAATGACCGGGTGGGTAATCTTTCTGGGGGGGAGCGTGGGCGCCTCATGTTGGCCAAAGTTCTGAAACGGGGAGGCAACTTTTTGATTCTTGACGAGCCCACCAATGATCTGGACCTGCCGACGCTGAGACTGTTGGAGGAGGCGTTGGCGGACTTTGGGGGATGTATTTTAGTGGTGAGTCACGATCGATATTTCCTTGACCGGGTGTGTGACCGGGTGCTGGCGTTTGAGGATGGCGGCGTTTTTATTCAGCCTGGCAATTTTTCGTATTACGTGGAAAAGCGCAAAGAACGGATGGCGCGAGCGGCGTGGGATGGATCGGTGGCGGCCGGGCTGGTTGGGGGTGGAGGCGGGGTGGTGACGGACGAGAAAAAGCCGTTTCGCGTCCGCAAGTTGACGTACAAAGAGGATCGGGAGCTGGAAGGGATGGAAGCGGTTATTTTGCAAGCGGAGGCGGAGGCGGAGGCCATGGAGGAGCGGCTGGCTGACCCGGATTTCCAGCGCGAGCATTTTCTTGAGCTTGACCGTTTGGCGGGAGAAGCGTCAGCGGCTCGGGTGGCGGTGGCGGCGTTGTATGCGCGATGGGAGCAGCTGGAAGAAGTTCGTGCGGGGCGGGCCGGTTGAGAGGCTGATGGTGGCAGGTTTTGAAGACTTCGGGATAATCAAAACCTATTTGCATCATGGTTGATTTGGGTCAGTGTTTCCCCTCATGTCAACCGCAGTCCAACGAAGTATAAATCGCAATCCGCGAGTGGTTTTCACTCCTGGATCTGTCTTCTTCTTCCTTCTCCATTTCGCCGCTTTGGGAGCGGTCATTGCTATTCCTTGGTATCCTCCGAGCGTGGGGATGCTTTTCGCGGTACTCGCACTTTTTGTCGTTCGCAAGTTCGGCATCACTGGCGGTTTCCATCGGTATTTTTCCCACCGCTCGTTTAAGACATCGCGCTTTTTCCAGTTTTGCCTCGCTTATCTCGGTGGGATGGCTGCGCAAAAGGGGGCGCTCTGGTGGGCGGCCAATCACCGTCACCACCATCAGCACTCGGATGAACCCGAAGACCTGCACTCGGTGAAACAACATGGTCTCTACTGGGCTCACGTCGGCTGGATCCTTTCGGATGAATATTCCGAATACGATGGCCAGCGCGTCAAAGACCTAACGAAATATCCGGAACTTGTTTGGTTGGATAAATACCATTTTGTTCCCCCGCTGACGCTGGCCATCGCTTGCTTGGCGCTGGGCGGGTGGATGGGTCTCTTCTGGGCCTTCTGTGTCAGTACGGTGTTTCTTTATCACACCACGTTCTGCATCAATTCACTCTGCCACCTTCTGGGGCGTCGGCGTTTTGAAACTGGAGAGTCCAGCAAAAATTCTCTCATCATGGCTATCCTCACTCTGGGTGAAGGTTGGCATAACAACCACCACCACTATCCCCATTGCGTGCGCCAAGGGTTCAAATGGTGGGAGTTTGATCCAACGTACTACGCGATCAAAGTACTCGGTTGGTTCCGCATCGTTCGTGACATCAAAGAGCCACCGAAGGCTCTGCGCATGGCCTAAGATTGTTCTGAAATGAGCGGCGGGCGCGGATTGATGCGCCCTACTCGCAACAAGTGGAGCCGTTGGGGCGTGGCCCGTGAGCCCGCCCGGCGGTGGTGGAAGAAAGCGTGGCTCTTGTGTTGTCGAGTCCACAATTACCGCGGCACGCTCGCCGCGACGGGTCAAAGGTCTTGACGCCTTTTTAGGTTAAGCGGAGGGGAGGCGCAGTGCGGTGAGGCGTTGTTGCAAGCGGGCGATGGTGGTGGCTTTTCCGATTAATTCGAGGGCGGGCATGAGGTCGACGCCGTGGCTGGCACCGGTGATGGCGACGCGCAAGGGAAACAGCAGTGCGCCGATTTTGACGCCGAGGGTATCGGCAGTGGTTTGCACGTTTTGTTTGATGGTGTCGGCGGTCCAGGCGCCCTCGTAGGTGGCGAGGGAGGTGGCTACGGCGTCGAGCTGGTCGAGGGTGGCGGATTTGGCCAGGACTTTGGCGCGGGCTTCGGCTTCGATGGGGGCCTGGTCATCGAGCAGCATGGTCAGGTGGGCGTCGAGTTCAGGCAGGCTTTTGACTTTGGGCTGGACGAGGGCCAGTGCGTCGCGGAGAAGCGATTCCGGCTCGTGAGCCCACCGTTGGCCATGGCGGGTGAAATAGGTGCGGGCCAGAGACTCGAAGTTGGCGGGTGACTGATCAGCAAGATATTGGGAATTAAGCCAGAGACACTTGTCGAGATCAAACTTGGCGGGCGAGTGGTTCAGGTGATCCCAGTCGAAAAGGGTGGTGACTTCTTCGATGGGCAGTTTGGTGCGATCGTCTTTGGGCGACCATCCGAGCAGGCAGAGGAAGTTGCGCACGGCCTCGGGTAGGAACCCTTGATCTTGATACCAGCCGACGGCGGAGCCTTGGTCGCGTTTGCTCATTTTGGATCCATCCATATTCAGGATGAGCGGCATATGGCCGAAAGTGGGAAGTGGGGCCCCCAAGGCCTCGAAGATTTCGATGTGTTTGGGGGTATTCATGACGTGGTCCTCGCCCCGGAGCACATGGGTGATGCCCATTTCGATGTCGTCGACGACGTTGACGAAGTGGAAGATGTAGCTGCCGTCGGACCGGCGGAGGGCGGTGTCATTTTCCTGACTACGGTCGATGCTGATGGGGCCGATGATTTGGTCGTGGAAGCTAACGCGTTTTTTGGGTGAGCGCAGGCGGATGGCGCCGTTGTCGTCATAGGCTTGGCCGCTGGCGAGCAGGGTATCGAGGTGACGCGCGTAGATGTCGTGGCGTTGGCTTTGCAGGTACGGCCCGCAGGGGCCGCCAACGTCAGGGCCTTCCTGCCAGTCGATCCCGAGCCACTGGAGGCCGTCGTAAATGGCGGCGAGGGCTTCGGGGGTGTTGCGGGCGGCATCGGTGTCCTCGATACGGAGGATGAAGGTGCCTTGGTGATGGCGAGCGAACAGCCAGTTAAACAGGGCGGTGCGGGCTCCTCCGACGTGGAGGTAACCGGCTGAAAGGAATTTGCTTTCGGGGATCG
>JALRGB010000725.1 GCA_023253575.1 Verrucomicrobiales bacterium | reverse complement strand
GAAGTTACTCCCGATGAATCCGGCGCCGCCGGTGACGAGGATCATGGGTGCGGATTGATCGGGGGTTTTTTCTGGGCGACGCGAGGTGGCACGGGGTTGCCCATGCCATCTCGCCGGACGCTCGCTTCAGGCATCCTGCCTTCCGCTCGCTCGATGCTGCCCTCGCTTCCGCCATCCTGGCTTCGCTCGGCCATCAACGCCGCTCGATTGGCATGGGCAACCCCACGCAGTCAACCGTAAGGCAGCAGCGAATGAAATCGTCTGAAAGAACGTCATGCAACCGCACCGCGCTCTACCGCTTCTTCATCAGCTTCTTCAGGCCTGCCAGGGTGCGGGTGTTGGCGATGTCCTTGGCCTCGAGGCCCGCGCGACGGGCCTGGAGGATGCCGCACCGCATCACGTCGAGGCCGCGGGTGGAGTGGGCGTCGGTCGAGATCACGAGTTTCACGCCGGCGGCTTTGGCCGCCGCTGCGTGGCGACAATTAAAATTGGGCGCTGACGACAATTAAAATCGCCCCCCCCTGCGGGGCGATTTTCTGGGGTGAAGCGGAAAACCGCTTGGCTCTGGTCGGAGTAGTGAGCGCTGCTCTCGGCTGTGTTCAGAAGGACACAACTCAACAAGCTCATTTTCGAGCGCAGCTAGCCAATCGCAGAAACCCAATCGTTTATCCGCCAAGTCGGCGACACGTGTGGGTGTCTCGTATCCTCGCGTAAATTTATGGTTGCAACCATAAAGCGGCTATAATTCACCGTTGATCCATTAAAAATAATAATAAGTTGTTGAAAATGAGATTTTTGTATCTGTCTTAATGAGGGTTTTATTCTTTTTATTCTTTTTTGGAAAGCGAGCAAAGCGCTAGTGGTCAACTGATTCCAATTTTCATTCTGCATTTAACCTGCATTTATTCTTTTTTCGTGAGCCGCCAAACTGGGGTTTTTCGCGTCCCAGCATTGGTGATGACTCCGTTTTCGCGCAGTGATGTCAACAAGTTTCCAATTTTGGTTTCGCGCTGATGAGCGTCGAAGGCACCGCTGAGCTTGTCCAAGAGCAATCCATTGATCTCTTGGCGCGTCGCGCTTCCAAACTTCTCCAAATACTCAGTGACGAGTTTCCGGTAATAATTGTCATCCAGCGCCCGGGTTTTAATGTAGGCCGATTTGGTATCGGCAGCCGACGCAATGGCGGCGGAGACATGGAAATGGGGCTTGCGTCCATCGATGAGTTTGGCGCGTTTGAGCCGGCGCACGGCATCATCCTCCAGCGGCAGCCCTTTTTGCACACGATCCAGCGCGATTACGTCTAGCAGCGGGAGATCCGTCCTTTGCATCAACACGCGGCTATAGGCCGGATCCACGATTCGCCCATGCAGAATCATCTTCACCGCTCCCAGATTGCTGAGGTCGTAGTCGGGCATCGGAAGAAACCTCCGGACCTGACTCGCGTAAATTTCATGGATACCATAGCCCATGGTATCGATCATGTTCAGCTCCACCATGGCTTGGGCCAGAAACGGGTTCCGGTAGCGGCGCGGGGTTTTGTGCCCGATCAGATAGTCCGCGGGCAGTCCCTCGAAGAACGATCCCTCGTTCTCGAAAACCAGTTGATCCGGCAATTCGGTGACGACGATTCTGCCCAGACGGGGATAATCCTGATGAGCAATGCAGTTGTGAAGCGCTTCCAGCACAATTTTCTGATCGTATTTCGCCACTTCGACAGCCAAAAGCTCATCGTCCGGAAGGATGCGGATCTGGATGTTCCGGATCTTTCGATAGAGAGCCGAGGTGTTCAGCAGGAACGGCGGGCCGAAATGCTGATATGCTTTTTCCTGCCCCTCCAGCCGCTAGGTGATTTGGGCCGGGTGTGGCGTGA
>JALRGB010000607.1 GCA_023253575.1 Verrucomicrobiales bacterium | reverse complement strand
GGACACCTCATGCAAAATGGCATGATCGACGCCGTCATCACCGGCGCCGACCGCGTCGCCCGCAATGGCGATGTCGCCAATAAAATCGGCACCTACCTGAAAGCCGTCGCCGCCCAGGATAATCATATCCCATTCTACGTCGCCTTTCCCTCGCCCACCCTCGACTGGTCATTGCCCGACGGCAAAACCATCCCCATCGAAGAACGTTCCGCCTCAGAAATCACTCACCTCGATGGCCCCGATGCCAGCGGCACCATCCACACCATCGCCCTCACCTCCCCGCTCAGTCCCGTCGCCAATCCGTCGTTCGATGTCACCCCCGCCCGGCTCATCACCGGCCTGATCACCGAATATGGCCTGTGCCACGCCAGTGAGAAAAGCATGCATGACATCGGCCTCGCCCCGCCCCCACTCACCAGCCGCCTCGCATCCGACATTCCATCCTAAATGCCGACATCTAACCCTCATGATGAGCGAGCGATGTAAAATGAAAGGGCGGATTCCTCGATTCTAGGCCACATTCTAGGCCACCAGCCCTCACCCCTGATATTGCAAGGCGGCGGAAATACTCTTCAGGTAACCTACTGATTTCGAAATGGTTGGGCTCAGTTTTCGCGGTTCAGTCCGCTTGAATTCCAAACATCAGGCGGAGCTTTCCGCTACCAATCAGTGGTCTGAACACGGTGTAGCTCTTCGATTCGTAACGAACACGTCCGGCGGGAATGGCGGGGCTGATGCGGAGGGATTGGGCAAAGGCAAGCACGTCGCCGGGTGGGGATTTTTTGGTGAGCTTCGCCGCTTTCCATTCCGTCTCCGGGATTAGCGCTTCGGAGGCCAGCTGGTCCGCTTCTTTCTCACGCGTGTCTTTGGCACCGCCTTCGGACATGTCATCAAAGAAGATGTCCACATCGTCTTTGTCCAGATGCAGGGCCACATGGGCCAGCTCGTGAAACAGGGTGAACCAAAAATTGTCCAGCCGGTCATGCCGCAGTGTCAACGCCACCACCGGGGAACCGTCCGGGAGCTTGAGCGCAGCTCCGTCGAGGTGCGTCTTGGGAAGGTGGCGCTCGAAAATGACGTGAATGCCGCTCTTGTTGAGGAATTCCTTCGCCAGCTTCGGGCCTTCAGCCAGATAGCTCAGCCGCGCCAGTTCGCAAAGAAAGGCAGGCGTTACCGTCCCCGGCTTGTAGGCCGGGAGTGATTCATGGATCGCTAGGGACGCAATGCGGATTCGCCAAGCGGTCAGGGCATGCTCGTCCTGTTTGCCGCCATTGCGCACATGCTGGCGGTTCAGGCTAAATGCGGCGGTGCCCATTCCCAATGGCGCGACAAAAGCGGTAAGCAAATCCTCCCTCTGGCTGCGGGCTTCCATCACGCTTCCCTGAAACCCCGGAAACCACCCGCGCCTGACCATTTCTCCGAGCGGAAAATGACGCCCGCGCTCCAGCATTTCAGAGGGCGGAAGCTGTGCGCCTTCTGCCTGCAGCAACACCTCCGCCGGGATCCCCAACTTCACGAGATTGCGGATCATTGCCAGGCTCAGTGCCCGCTTGCCGGAGAGTACCTCCGAGACCTTGGAGGCGCTGCCGATGTAAGGGGTCAAATCCTTCGCCTTCAGTCCCGCTTGCTCCATTCGGAACTGAATGGCTGCGAGGGGACTCGGCCGTTCTATCGGGTATATTTCATTCTCGTATTTTTCAACAAGTAGGCTCAACAGTTCCAGTTCTTCGCCAGCGGCGGAAGTCGGCTCGGGATCGCCGTCCATGAGCACGTCGATCCGCGCCAGAGCGGCCTCGTAATCGGCTTCGGTTCGAATAATCTTTGGTTTCATGGTCGCGCTCAAATAGTCTTCGCGTCGATGTCGTCGTATGCAGCGTGTGTTCCCACAAAGCGGACGAAGACAATCCCGCACTTGTAGGCAATTTTCACCACCAGCCGGTATTTGTTCCCGCCAATGTTGAAAATCACTCGATTACCAGCCACCACATCCGCGGTCCCGTAGGTCGCTTTCACATCGGCAAAGCTTCCCCACTCTGCCCGGCTCGTTTCTGCGAACCATGCGTCCAAAGACGTCTTCGCCGGCGGGTGTTTTCCCGAGAATTCGCGGAGCGGCTTGCGGCTGATAATGTGCATGGTTCCCTAAAAGAATAGCGCCGTCAACAAGAAGTTCCCATTTTGGGAAAATTGTTTAGCTCTCGCTCTGCGGCATCCGTCTCGTTCAAAAGTGTTTACTGAAACAAAGAGTGCGATGGATTAATGATTGTCGCGAGAGCGTGGTTTGGACGACGAAGGGACTACTCATCGGATGAGGCGTCCGACGATCCATCTCGCACGCTCCCTGCAGAATAAAATAATCGAAGCGGCACCCACCCATCACTCCGCCCACCCCACATCGGCGGCCGGTCCACCGGACCAGCCGCACCGCAGCGGACTGTCCCACCGCTAAAAATCAGTCGAAGCCGCCGCCAGTTCGAGCTTTTTAATCCAAATGTTGCGATATCGGACATCGTGCCCTTCACACTGGAGTTTCAATCCCTGCGGGGAATCAGTGATGTCTTTGCCACCGTCCCGACCGCCGTCCACACCGGAATTTGGCCCGCCATGCACTTGGTTGATCGTCACATTGTGGTGCACCTTTTTACCATTGAAATACATGGAAACCAACGGCTTCTCGACGAGTTTTCCCTCTTTGAAACGAGCGGCGCGGAAGACGATGTCATAAGCATTCCATTTTCCCACTCCATTGTACGCATGGTACGGCGATTCACTTTCATTGATCACCGCCCCCATGCCATGAGAGGTCTTGTCACCGTCAAGCACTTGGATTTCATACCGGTTCTGCAAGTAAACACCACTGTTGCCGCCAGGTGCGGCAATGAAGAATTCCACATGAGCCCGGAAATCGCCATACACTTCCTTGGTGACGATGTCCGCCGTGCCGTATTTTCCACCGTCCGCGACGCGGTCATCGGTCATGATGGCCGTCCCGCCGTCGATGGGATCCGGTACCACCTGCCACTTGATAGGCAGGGAGGATTTGAAGCCGGGACCCTGCCAGTACGTCCACTGGGCGTCGAGCGTAGCGCGGGTCCCATCAAGGAGAATCTGCGCCCCCTCCACGGGTTTGGCTCCCACGCCCAGATCAGGACGGGAAGCGGATGGCTCGGCGGGAGCAAAGGTGGTGGCCAATAGAACGGCCAGCAAAGCGAATACGGGGGATTTCATGACTGGATACGGGAACGATAGAAACGAGAGGAATGAGCAGCGAACAAGGCGAGGGAAACGACGAGACGAAAAACGGCCATTATTTCCGCCCGAGAGCGCGCCGTCCGGCGGCGATGACTGGGGGCAGAATGAGAAAAATGAAAAGGCACCAGTTATGCCAGCGAAAATTAAGATTCATGAAGACGCTATTGACGGCATGAAACGCGATCAGAAGCAACCCGTAACCAAATGACCACGGCCGTCCGAGCAGCGCCAAAATCGCCCCCAATTCCAGAAGCAAACCCGTTCCCAGCATCGCCTGACCGGCGGCCGGGTGATTCAATAACCATGTCTCCAGTCCGCTGCCGGCGGCCGTACTGACATCGGCCCGGCTGTAGGCGGCCTGCAAATTCGTTTTGCGCAGCTGCACGGGATAATTCGCCGCCGCCTTGATCCAGCCGAAAAATCCGGAGGTCAGCACCTTGGTCAGACCAGTGACCACGTAGGCCGCCACCACCGCCTGCTGCGATACAAAAACCTCCCAGCGGTCACGCGCCAGTGGATCGCCCCCCTCCTCCAAACGACCGCCCCGGCCGCCCCGGCCATGCCGAATGACCCACCACCACTGCCACCCAGCCTGCGCCAGCAAAATCAAGGACACAATCTGATGGTGATGCTTGATCGCTCCGTTCGAATTAACATAGGTCCCGACCAGCACCGTCAACCCACACAAAAGCGTGGTCGTCAGCACCTGCCACCGCCCAAAGGCATACAAAACAAGCAGCGGAAATGAAAGCCACTTCAAGACCGGCATAGCCCCAGGGAGCCAAGAAAAATCCAGTCCCATGCCCGCCAGCCCCACCGGCTCACTCAATTGCTGCGCCGGCAGACTGGAGGGAATGACATCAAACAACACCAGCGCAAATAAAACACGCAGCGCGACCAGCTCGGTCTTCGAGTGATCTTGAGGATGAAAAAGCGGCTGTTTCATGGAGCTGGGGGCGCATTTTTGGCGTTGAGTTGAGCCACCAAGATCGGAGGCGATTCTGTCAGCGCCCCCTCCTTCATCTCGATGCGCACCTGATACAATCCCACTCCGCCAGACTGCACTTCGGCCGCCACTCCCGGAAATGATTCGCTCAGCCATCGCAAAACCGCTTCTCCCGACGGCCGCATCTGCTCAACCGTGGCGTCACGATTGCGTATGCCTTTGTTCTTCTCGTCCTTGAGCTTGTCGATCAAA
>JALRGB010000579.1 GCA_023253575.1 Verrucomicrobiales bacterium | reverse complement strand
GACGAGTTCACCGGTATCGCTGAGGGCGAGCAGGGTGTCGCCGCCGGTGAGGATCAAATTTCCTGGGCCGAAGCCGTCTTGGCTCCATTTGACTTCACCGGTGGCCATTTCGAGGCAGGTGACGGGGCCTTTACCATATTTTTTGAAGCTGAACATGCCGTAGAGGTGGCCGTCTTTGACGACTGGCGAGCTCCAATGGTTGGTGACCTTATCACCTTCTTTGCGCCAGAGTTCTTCTGCTTCGAAGCCGCTGCCTTTTTTGAGGATTTTGGCGCAGCCCATGCCGACGCCATAACCGGCGGCGCAGTAGACCATATCTTGGTGGACGATGGGTGAGGCGGCGGTGCTGATGCGGTAGGGGAAATTGTAGCGCCAGAGGACTTTTCCATCTTTCGGGCCGACGGCGACGAGGCCGTTTTGTGTGAAGAAGACGATTTGGCGGACGCCGTGGATGGTGGCGGCGACTGGGGTGGCGTGGGTCATTTTGTCATCTTCGGCCTTCCAGGCGACCTCACCTGAGTCGGCTTTGATGGCGAGCAGCGCTTGGCCTTCGCCGCCGCCGGCGACGTAGATCAACCCGTCTTCGAGGAGCGGACTGGCGGCATTTTTCCACTGGATGTTACGGCCGCCGTGTTCAGCGACGATGTCTTTGCTCCACAGAGATTTGCCGGTGGTGGCGTCGAGGGCGTGGAGGTCGAGATTAGCGCCGAGGATGAAGACTTTACCATCGGCTACGGTGGGGGTACTGCGCGGACCATCACCGCCGTTGTTACCGCTGGCGCCGTCATTTCCGCCGCCGTCGTATTTGGCGAGTTTGAGTGGGGTGGCCCAGGCTTCTTTGCCGGTGGCGGCGTCGAGGGCGAGACAGACTTCGGTCGGCACGCCGTCGATTTCTTTCTGGACGAGAGTGAAGGCGCGTCCGGCGTCGACGGCGAACGAGCTAAAGCCGGTGGGAGTTTCGGCGGTCCACAATTTTTTTGGACCGGCGGATGGCCACAGGGTTTTGCCGACTTTTTCGGTGGTGGTGCCATCTCCTTGGGGCCCGCGGTAGGCTGGCCAAGACGGGGCGGCGGTGGCGGTGGCCAGGGCCAGCAGTGGCGTGAAAGTGAGCAGGAGTACGGCGTTTTTCATGAAGATTGGGATGCGGTGGGCGTGATGAAGAGGCGGCGCGAAAGTGAGGCCGTGTCTGGTTGATGAGTGGGCCACTCGAAAATGTCGCCCGTGGTGGCGGCGGGTCATCCGATTATTTCCAGTGTTCCGCTGGAGTCACCGACTTTTTCGGCGTTCACGCCCATGCGTCCGAGCATGGAGAGGTAGAGGTTGGTGAGCGGCGTTTCTTCGGGCATGATGATGTGCCGTCCGGGAGTGAGGGTGCCACCGCCGCGGCCGGCGAGAAGGATGGGCCGGTCGTTGTGGTTGTGGCGGTCCGGATCGGAAATGCCCGCGCCAAAGACAATCATGGAATGATCGAGCAGGGTACCGCTCCCTTCCTTGATGGACTTGAGCTTTTCTAGGAAATAAGCGAATTGAGCCGAGTAAAATTCATCCACTTTGGCCAGCATTTCGAGTTTTTCGGGGCTGTGCTGGTGATGGGAGAATCCATGGTGGGCGTCATTGACACCGACCTCCGGGAACGTGCGGTTAGAGCCGTCATGAGCGAGCAGGAAGGAGGCGACGCGGGTGGAGTCAGTCTGGAAAGCGAGGACCATCATGTCGTACATCAACCGGATGTGGTCCTGATAGCTCTCGGGAATGCCTTCTGGCTGGCGGGCATCCGGGGGCAGCTGGCGAGTCGTCTGGGCAGTGTCGCTGAGGCGGCGCTCGATTTGGCGCACGCTGGTCAGGTATTCATCCAGTTTTTCTTGGTCGCGGCGGCCGAGGTGGCGTTGGAGGTCGCGGGTATCATCCATGACGAAGTCGAGGATGCTGCGATTTTCAGCGACGCGGTGGGCGTCGGAGGTGCCGAAGAGGCGATCGAAGACAGACTGCGGATTTCGTTCTGGGGTGACCGGCATGGATTCCGATTTCCACGCGAGGTTGAACTGGTAGGCGCAGGAATATCCAGAATCGCAATTTCCGGCTTTGCGGGCGACATCGCAGCTGATTTCCAGCGATGGCAGTTTGGTGAGGCCGCCGAGGTGATTGGCCGCCATTTGGTCGACGGACACGCCGGCCCGGATGTCGGCGCCGGCGGTTTTGCGCGGCTGGCAACCGGTGAGAAAGGCCGCATTGGCGCGGGCGTGATCACCGCCGCCGTCGCCATTGGCATTGGCGGTTTCTAATTTGAGGCCGCTGATGACGGAGAAATCTTCGCGATGGGATTCGAGCGGTTTTAGAGCGCGACTCAGGGTATAGGCTGAGCCTTCACCTTCCGGCCGCCAGTGGGTCATATTTTTCCCATTGGGTGAGTAGACGAAGGCCATGCGCAGTGGAAGACCTCCGGTTTTTTCCATGGCGCGGGCGACCGGCGTCGGGAGCAGTGACTCCATGGTCGGCAGGGCAATCAGGGTGCCGAATCCCCGCAGAAAGCGACGGCGCGAAGAAGTGGAGGATGTCATGATGAAATGCTAGCTCTCGGTATGATGGTCTCTTCTCAGCGAGGGGCAACGTAGGGTGGTGGCGGCTGGCCCCACACCTGCCTTCGGGGAAAGCCGTAGGCTGTGGGTGGGACGGAATGGGGCGGGGTCGACGGTCCAAGCCGTGGGACCTGATGGAAATTATTGGCTGGGTGGGCTGGGCGGGCTGGGCGGGCTGACCGGACGGGCCGTGACGGACAGGGTTTCCAGTCCGCGCAGGAGTCGGATGGTGATGGGTTCGCGGGCGGTCAGGAAAAAATTGGCATCGAGCACATCGAAGACGTCATGGATCGGGCGGCCGTTGAGGGCTAGGAGGATGTCACCTTGGGCGAGGCCTGCTTTCTGGGCGCGGGACCCTGGTGTGACGAACTCGATGCGCGGGGTGGTCGTACCGATGGCGATGCCGAGTTCGAGTTGTCCGGTTTCGGCCCGGCCGACGGCGGCGAAGTCGGAGGCGAGTTTGGTGACGGCGGCGGCGGGCAGGCTGAGCCAGGCTCCGGTTTCCCCGGGTAGCGGACTGAGCGGCAGGGCGGCGAGTTCGCCGTTTTCAGTGAAGACCGGGGTGCCTGGCACCGGGGTGTCTGAGACGCGGCTGCTTCCGAAATGGAGCCGTCGCAGGGTGAGGGCGAGTGGACGGCCGTCGAGTTGCCGTACCGGCCCGGCATCCATGGCCGGTTGGGGTTCCTCCGCAGGGAGCCAGCTCAGAGGTGTGGTGATGGCGGCGGGGGTGGTCGAGAACTTCACTGGGGCCACCCCGGCCGGAGCGGTGGCGGTTTTGAGAAAAAGCACGCGGGAACCGGGATCAAAAAGTGCGACGGTGGCGCTGGTGGGAGCGCGGGTGGCATCGCGGGTGGCCGGGTATGAGCCGACGGTGAACGTCGTTTTTTCCTCTACGCTGGCGGCCACGGTGACGACGACATCTGGATATCCGTCGAGTAGGACGCCGTGGGTGATGGTTTCTTCCCCCGCGCTATTTTGGCGCACTTCCAGTACTGATGACGCGGGAGGGGAGGCGGCGTGCAGGGTTGGCAGGAAGCTGGGCAGTACAATGCCGAGGGTGCCGAGGAGGCTAACGAACAAGAATGATGATTTTTCCATGAGTGGCCTGAAGGGATGTCCCGTTGGCGGAGGCGGGCTGGGCCTGCCCTTCTGGAGTGAGGGGCCAGGCCTGTCCGCTGGTGACGGGCAAGGCTGGGACCAAGGCATCTTCTGGCGTGCGGCGCAAGCCATTGGGTGAGGGGGTGGGCGGGGACGGCGTATGGGTTGAGACGGGCACGCTGCCGCGCGGCCAAGCGGTAGTGGCGGCCGTAGTGGCGGGGACGGGCAGGATGGCGCCCGGTTGCAGTGACGGGCGAGTTTGTGCTGTGGTGAGTGCGCCTGCTGGTGTCGTAGTAAAGGACGTTGGCCGGAGGGCCAGGGCAGTGACCACGACGGCGGCGCAGGCTGCGCCCAGCGGGTAGAGGAAGCGCGGCTGGAGGGCGGCGCGCCAGTCGTAGAAGGCGGTGGCGGTGCGATCGGCGAGCATGCGCCAGACGGACACGGTCAATAATTCGGTGCGCTGGCGGTCATGGAACGTGCGGGCAAAGTCCTCGAAGTAGCCGTCGGGTGGCTGCTCGTGGTTTTTGAGGCGCAGGAGGGTGGCCAGTTCGGGTGATGGATCAGATGGACTGGGCATAGTCTGCGGGGGCGGATTATTTCTTCCAAAATTCATCCAACTGGCTCTGCAGCTGGCGGTGGGCGTAGAACAGGCGGGAACGGATTGTGCCTTCAGAAACGCCCATGATACGGCTGATCTCAGCGTGCGGAAGACCTTGAATATCATACATAACAACCACGGCTCGATGATCATCAGACAGCGTCTGCATGGCCTCGTTCAATTTTTTCTGGAGTTCTTTGAGGCCTACTTCTTTTTCTGGCGAGCGCGGGGTGGTCAGGGCGATAAAGTCTTCATTGCGTTCGAGGCCGGCATCGAGGTCATCGAGACTCATGGCTCGGGACCGGCGGTTGCGTTTTTTAAGGAACTTGAGCGTCAGGGTGGTCGCGATGCTGTAGAGCCACGTATAAAACTGGCTGTGACCGCGAAACCGTTCGAGTGACCGGTAGGCTTTGGCGAAGACGTCTTGGAGCAGGTCGTTGGTGTCTTCCCGGTGGGAAGTCATGTGGTAGATGAGCGAGTAGAGGCGCGGGCTGTGGCGTCGCACGAGCTCATCAAAGGCCTTGAGGTCACCGGCTTGGGCGCGGGCGACCAGATCGGCATCTGGCGGGTCGGGGGCGTCGTTTTCGTCAGGCATGAGGATGCGGATGGCGGGAGACGGGCTCAAGCCACGCTGGATTTGTGGAGGCGCACGGTCACGCGGTCGCAGTGCGGCAGGATGAATTTGCTGACCTCGACGGTGATGTGCTGCAGGGGATGGGCGGCCAGCAGGGTGTCGGCGATGGCTTCGGCTAGGGTTTCAATGAGCTGGCGCGGGGCGGCGACGGCGACGGACTGAATTTCGCTGGCGACGCGGGCATAGTCGACGGTATTTTCGATGTCGTCGTTCAGTCCGGAGAGCCCTTGGTGCGGGCACATGTGGACGGTGACTTCGAGTGATTGCGGGTGGCTGCGTTCTTCTGGCGGGACGCCCACGGTGGAGGTGATTTTGAGGCCGGTGAGGGTGATGGAGTCAGTGGGCATGGCGAAATCGGCGCAGTTCCCTTCAGGGTGAGGCCATTCCTACGATGGGGCGTGGCGGATTTCGTTCAAATCTAATTCGCGGCGACTGGATCTTCGTCGAGCGGTCTGATCAATTTCAGGAGTTCTGCGAGGTTGTGGACCATGACGTCGGGATTGACGCCGGAGAGTCGGGCGGCGTCCTGGTATCCGGTGAGGACGGCGACTGAATGCACGCCGCCGTGGCGGGCGGTCTCGATATCATGCGTCATGTCGCCGATGAATGTGGTATGTTCCGGGCGCAGGGCGTGGTGTTCCAGCAGGTGGTGGATGTGTTCAGTTTTGTCTCTGATGCCGGCATGAATACTCTCGAAATACGAATCCAGTGCGAATTCCCGCGCTTGAGCGGCGAGGTGGTCAGGATGAGCGGCGCTGAGCACGAAGCAGCGATGCCCTTGGGCTTGACACCAGCGGAGGAAGTCGCGGGCGTGGGGCAGAAGAGTGGCCTTTTCTTCAGAGCGCACGAAGGCGGCGTGAAAAACGGGTTCGAGGGCAGCCAGCACCTGGCCGGGCAGCAGGCGCTCGTAAAACCGGGCAAACGGCAGTTCAAATTCCCGCAAAAAGTCTTCGCGGGCCAGTATGGGGCGGCCGCAGTGCGCCAGCACTGCGTTAGTGGCATCAATGACCGGAGGGAGGTCGTCGACAAGCGTGCCGGACCAGTCGAAAATGAAATTAGTGAGATGGCGCATGCGGTGGTGGTGTGGGGGCCCGGTGGTGTGAGCGGCGGTGATTAACCGGCTTGGAAGCGCAATTCACGGATGACGTCTTTTCCGAATTTTTCTTGCAAGCGGCTGAGCAGGATTCCTTTGCTACGATCTAGGGTCCAGAGTACGGCGGGCTGGCTGACGGAGACGATCAATGTTCGGTGGCGTAATTTTTGGGGATGGGAGAAGCCGGCGGCGAAGTCACCGGCGATGGTGCGCCATGACGAGGCGATGTCTTCGTCGCGCAGGCGGTTGGCAAGGCCGAGTTTAGCCAGCAATTTTGGCACGAGTGCGGCGGTGGCGTGCTGATTGCGGGCTGGATTGGGGACGTCGGGCAGGCCGCGCCATTCCATCAGGACGCGGCTGCGGCGGCGGAAGCTTTCTTGTTCGCGGCGGCTTTCCCTCATGCCGTCATGATGGCGAGCCGGGGGAGCGCTACAAACGAAAAAGCCCGGACGAAAGCCGGGCCATGGTGGTGATCTGAAATGCCTGCGAGCCGAAGCGCGGTGATTCCGCATGCTGAAGTTTGGCCATTGGCTTTGGGGCAAAAATCAATCTGAGAACACCTTCATGTGTCATCGGATTGGTGATCGAATGAGTGAGTACGATCAAAGCGTCGGCCGGAGGCGCTACTTTATTTGGGCATCAACCGCACAGAAGCAGCGCAGGAAAAGAGTGCGAGGTCCGGGGCTCGAACCCGGAACAAACGGCTTAAAAGGCCGCTGCTCTACCATTGAGCTAACCTCGCATAGTGCTGTGGGATGGAAGGGGAGGAAGGATGTACGCCATTTGCGGCCGGCTGCAAGTGGGAACTCACATATTTACGCTGGAAGGGGCGGTGGCGAAGCACTTTTTTTTCTTTGAGATGGTTATTTTCCCTCGTCGGAAAGCGAAGCAACTTTCCTGTCGAGCACTGATCCGACTCCGTCGGTTAGCGGCGCTGATGGGGCAGGGAAAATGGGTTTGAAGAAGCAGGGTGGGGGAGGCGAGCGAGTGGAGATGTTTTACTTCGGAGGAGCGGAGGTCTAGCTGCAAAAAAAAGGCACCCGTGATGGGTGCCTTTTTCGTGATAAAGTGAGTTTCAGTGGACGTGCGAGGCTGGCGGTAAGCCGGCCTGCGGAGACGCCATTTACTTGATTTCCACTTTGGCGCCAGCGGCTTCGATCTTTTTCTTGATGTCTTCGGCTTCGGCCTTTGGAATGCCGGTCTTGAGGGCCTGAGGGGCGCTTTCGACGAGCTTCTTGGCTTCGGCCAAGCCCAAACCTGGGACCGCGGCGCGAACTTCCTTGATGACGCCGATTTTGTTGTCGCCGGCGGCGGTCAGGATGACGTCGAACTCGGTTTTTTCCTCGACTGGAGCGGCGGCGGCGGCCGGGCCGGCGGCGGCGACGGCCACCGGAGCGGCGGCGGAGACGCCCCATTTTTCTTCGAGTTGTTTGACGAGGTCAGCGACTTCCAGGACGGTCAGGCCGCTGAGTTGTTCGACGATGTTGGAGATATCAGCCATGGTGTGGGGTCAGTATTTTCGCCCGGCGGAGCTCCGCCGGAATTAAGGACGGCGGCCGCCGTCCCGACAAGGAACTGGGTTTGTTGGTTGTGTTTCTGGGTTTTTTTGCTGGCGGCGGCCGGACGGTTGATCCGGGTCAGGGCGGTGGGCGATGAAACGGACCGG
This sequence comes from Verrucomicrobiales bacterium, assembly GCA_023253575.1. GTDB lineage: Bacteria > Verrucomicrobiota > Verrucomicrobiia > Verrucomicrobiales > V1-33 > CAJBME01. Next base: position 4,565 of record JALRGB010000579.1, on the reverse strand, counting down.
GTGACCGGCCACCGATGGACAAAAAAGGGGTTGTGGTCAGGCGGCCTTTTCGGCGTCGGCGTGTGCCTGGAGGACGCGGGCGAGGGAAGCGGCCGGTTCGTTGAGGGTGCGGACGAGTTTGGTGGCCGGGGCGAGGAGGACGCCGAGGAGCTGGGCCTGGAGCTGCGGTTTGCTGGGCAGGTCGGCGAGCACGTTGGCGGCGGCTTCGTCGACGAAATTGCCATCGACCAGACCGCCGCGGAAGGCGAGGCGTTTGCTTTCCTTCTGGTATGTTTTGAGCACCTTGGCGGCGGCGGCGACGTCTTCGGCGCCGGTGACGATGGCTGTCTGGCCGAGCAGGCTCTTGACGATGTCTTCGGACAGGCCGGCGCGTTTGGCGGCGAGGCGGACGAAGGAATTCTTGGCCACCGTCATTTTGGCGCCCACTTCGCGGAGCCGTTTCCGGGCTTCGTTGAACTGGGGGACGGTGGTCTGGGTGTAATCGACGACGAGCAGGAACGGCGATTTGTTGAGACGCTCGTGGAGGTCGTTGATGGCGATTTCTTTGACAGGGTTCATGGGCGGTGCGCTCCGTGGGTCAGGGGTTAGGCCTTGAGGAATTTGGATTCGTCGACGCGGACGCCGGGGGTCATGGAGGCGGCCATGGTGATCGACTCGATGTATTTGCCTTTGGCGGTGGCGGGTTTGGCGCGCACGACGGAATCGATGAGGGCGGTGGCATTCTCGACCAGTTGCTGAACCGAGAAGGCGGCCTTGCCGATGGTGGTGGCGATATTGCCGTTGCGGTCGAGGCGGAAATCGACGCGGCCGGCTTTGACCTCCTTGACCGCCTTGGCGGTGTCATCGGTGACGGTGCCGGTTTTCGGATTCGGCATCAGGCCGCGGGGGCCGAGTTGTTTACCCAGTTTGCGGACTTCGGTCATGGCGTCCGGGGTGGCCACGGCGACATCGAAGTCGACGAATCCCTCAGTGACCTTTTTGATGAGGTCTTCGAATCCGACGAATTCGGCACCGGCCTCGCGGGCGGCATCGGCGGCGGCGCCCTTGGCGAAGACGAGGACGCGGACGGTTTTGCCGGAGCCGTGAGGCAGCGGGCAGGTCGAGCGGATCGCCTGGTCGGATTTCTTCGGATCAACGCCCATGTGGAAGCTGAGCGTGACCGTCTGGTTGAACTTGGGAGCCGGGAACTTTTTCACGAGTTCGGCGGCTTCTTCGAGCGAATAGCGGCGGCTCACGTCAACGAGCTTGAGGGCGGCCTGGTAGCGTTTGCTGGGTTTTTTGGGCATGGTGTGGAGCAGTGGTGGCGACCCCGGCGGGGCGAGGTCTCCTGCGGTGGGAGGGGGGATTGGGAGGAAAGGATGAAGGCGGAAGGATGAAGGCGGAAGGATGAAGGCGGAAGGCGGAAGGATGAGGGATGAAATGAGAGGGCGGAAGGAGGAAGGAAATCCTCAGGCCTCGGCCACTTCCACGCCCATCTGGCGGCAGGTACCGGCGATGATGCGGAAGGCGGCTTCCGGGTCGGAGGCGTTGAGGTCCGGCATTTTCTGTTTCACGATTTCCTGGATCTGGGCCTTGGTGAGGCGGGCGACCTTGGTTTTGTTCGGTTCCTTGGAGCCGGAGGCGATCTTGGCCATCTTTTTGATGAGCACGGAGGCCGGCGGCTGTTTGGTGATGAAGGTGAACGACTTGTCCTTGTAAACGGAGATGACGACCGGCAGCAGGTCACCGCTCATCTTCTGAGTTTCGGCATTGAACCGCTTGCAGAACTCCATGATATTGACACCGGCCTGACCGAGAGCCGGGCCCACCGGCGGAGCAGGATTGGCCTGCCCGGCGGGGATCTGGAGTTTTACCATCTTGACGATTTCCTTGGCCATAAAGAAGAGGAGCGGGTACGTGTGAAAAAGAAGGCCGCGCGGGAAGGCGCGGCGGGGTCGGAGGGAAAGGGGATTGTAAGCATGATGGAAATTCCGCAACGGGAAAAAGCGATTTTCCGCGACTGGAGCGGCGGGAATCTTTTTTCCGCATTGCGGCCCCATGGGTGAGCTGCATAATCATCGGGGTCATTTTCCTTATCGATCATCCCCGCATGTCTCACTCACTCCACCACCGCCGCCCGCGGCGCGCGCGCGCCTTGCTGAAAGCCGGCATCCTGTTGTTTCTGATGATGTTGATCGGAGTGCTGCTGTGGCAGCCGTGGGGGCGGCGGGACGGGGCGGCCTGGGACATCAGCCGGGTGGTGGTGCCGCCACGGCCGACGGCGGTGCTGCCGCCGGCGGAGGGTTCTGACCTGCGGGCGATGCGGGCGGTCTGGCTGGACGCGATGGCGAACGATGGACGGGTCTTGGAGCCCGGGGTGGCGGTGCGGGCGACCGGTCTGAGTGCGCGCAAGAGCCTGCAGCTGGCGTTGGATGAAGTGTTCACGCTCGGGCGGGACGGAGAACCGGCGCAGGCCGGGCGGATCCGGCCGCGGGCGAACCGCGGGGAACTCGAGCGCTTTGTACTGGACCGGGTGGCTTCCGGGGCGCCGGCGACGTATCCGGTGTTGTATGTCAAGGATGCGGCGCGGGTTCCTGGCAACCTGCGGATTGCCACCGGTGAGATCATTGCGGTGCTGCGGCCGGGAGTGCCGGCGGCGGAAATCGCGCGGGCGTATGGCTTGCAGGCGCGGCCCGAAGGCAGTTCGAAAGTCGGGCTGACCCGGTTGATTGCGCGCAATGCGTTCCGGGCGCTGGAGCTGGTGCCCAAACTGGCGGCGGACCCGCGGATCGCCATGGTGGATCATGATCTGATGAAACCGGTGCAGCCGAAGGCGCTGGTGCCCAATGACTCCCTGTTTCCCGATCAATGGGCGATTTTTCCGGTGCTGGCGCCCGGGGCGGGTGAAAAAGACATGTACAATATCGGCTTGTTTCCGACGATTTCCGGCGCTCTCTCGCTGCTGCCGAATGCCGCGCCGGTCTGGGGGGATTTTGACAATGCCGCCGACGGCATCCGCGGGCGCGGGGTGCGGGTGGGGATTGTTGACGACGGTCTGGAGCTGAACCATCCGGACCTGTATCCCAACCTCGCGCAGGCTGGAGATCACCATGCCTATGACATGGTCGAGCAGAAGCCGCAGACCCCGGGGGATGTGCCGCCGCCGCGGGTGCAGGGGGCCAGCGGTCTGGGGGTGGAGCCGGTCAAGCTGACGGCGGTGAACCGGGCGCACGGCGTGAATGTGGCCGGGATCATCGGAGCGGCTGCCAACAACAATATCGGGCTGGCCGGTGTCGCGCCGCGGTCGACCCTGGTGGGAATCCGCGCGTTCAGCTACGCTTATATCAACGGATTTCTTGAGCCCCCGGACCCGACCTTTTACCGTCCGGTTCTGGGTGACCTGATTTCGCCGACGCAGGATGTGATGGTGGCGGCGGCGATGGAGTTTGCCAGCAATGATTTTTCGACCACTTCGATTCCCGGAAAAAAGATTTATCGCGGGACCTTTTATGAGACCGACCTGCCGACCTTCAGTGATGCCGGGGCGGGCGCGGCCATTCCCGTGAAGAACATGGGGTTCGGGGCGCCGGACTCCGGGGTGATTGACGGGCCGGGGCCGGAGGCCGGCGGGTATTATCTCAATGGGCAGCTGGTGCCCGGGGCGCGGGAACGCGCGGTCCGCCGCGGGCGCTTCGGTCTGGGCACGGTTTTTGTGCAGCCGGCGGGCAACGGGCGGTTCAACACGTTGGAGAACAGCAATAACGACGGCTACGCGAACGGCTTCGGGGCGATCACCGTCGGGGCGCTGGCGCGCTTCCGCCAGGAGCCGGTCGGAGGCAACGAAGACGGTGTGAACATCGGCAGCGAGTGGGGGGCCAACCTCACTGTGGCGGCGCCGGGGGGCGGCAGCTTCTGGCGCAAGGGGGCCCGCGCGTACAACCAGCGGCCGCTGACCGGCGGCACCCTGGTGACGCGTGATCTGGCACCCATTGCCACGGCCGACTGGATGATCAACGAGGCGGCGCGTCCGGGGACCCCGACGCGTCCGGCCACCCCGGCCTTGTTCGGGTTGAACCAAGGCGGCGGCACGGGCACGCCCGATTATCAGGATGGCGCGTACACCAAACGCTTTACCGGCACCTCGGCGGCGGCGGCCCACGTTTCCGGGGTGGTCGCTCTCATGCTGGAGGCCAATCCGCGGCTGAGCTGGATGGACGTCCAGCACACGCTCATCCGCACGGCCCGCAAGCACATTGACCCGGATTCGTACGCCGCCAACCCGGCGGCCGCGAACCACCCGCCCATCCCTGACGGTTTGGATATCAGTGACCCCGCGGATTCGGTGGCGATTGACCGCGACTGGGTGAAAAATGCCGGCAACCTGTGGTGGAACCACAAATACGGCGCCGGGCTGGTCGATGCCGGCCGGGCGGTGGCCGAGGCGCAGATCGGGGTGCTGCTGCCGAAGCAATCGGACATGTTGCGCCTGGAATTCACCAATTCGACGGTGACCAAGATTCCCGACTCCAAGCAGGGGAACAATCCCGGGACGACCGCGACCCTGACCTTCAATGCGGGGGTGCCGC
>JALRGB010000479.1 GCA_023253575.1 Verrucomicrobiales bacterium | reverse complement strand
GCGACCCCAACTCCCCCGCCGTGCTCCAGCTCGAAACCGCCAGGGGCGCCGCCATCGAGTGCTTCCCCGATGCCGGAGCCATCGAAGTCTCCCGCACCCGCTTCGCCCCCGTCAAAACAACGGCCGACCTGCTGGCCGTCCGATCCGATGCCTACATCTTGACAGATGATCTGCGCCTCGAATTGCATCCGGATCGCGCCGGCCAGCCTCCACATATCACCCTCGATGCCTCTTGCAAACTCGTCGACGGATTGGAGAAAACCTTTCCGCATGGGGCCCCCTCCCTCCGCCAGTGTCACAGTCTGAAAATTCAAGGTCCGTTTGTGGTCGATGCCGGGGTGACCATCCAAGGTGACGTCACCCTCGTGAATCCCGATCCCGAGCCCAAGCGGCTGGCCGCGGGGACGTACTCGTAAGGATATCGACTGTTTGATGACGCCCTCAGGCTCGGGGCATGCTTGTCACAAACCTTTAAATGGACGGCGCCCCCACATCGACCGCGTGGGGATGCCCTCAGGTTGGGGATATGGATACGGACGGTTTTTGTAGGTTTTTATAAATTTCAGGAAACAAAGGCGGATTCCACCACTTTATTTTAGGATTTTATTGTACGATGGTCTCGGTTTGACGGATTCAAGTTGCCGGAGTGGCGAGATTTTGGTAAGAATCTCCGTTGCAGTCTGTTCATTTTTTTAATGAAGCCCCCCCAGCTTAAACCCTCATCCTCTTCAGCGTCGCGGCGTACCCGGCGGGCGTCGTCCACTGTTTCAGCTGTGGCGCCGGCAGCGGCATTTTCGGTGGTTGGGATTGGTGCTTCGGCGGGTGGATTGGAGGCGGCGACTCATTTGCTTAAAGCCTTGCCGCCGGACTTTGGCATGGCGGTGGTGATTATTCAGCATCTTGATCCCACGCATGAGAGTGCATTGAGTGTTTTGTTGTCGCGGGCCACCTTGATGCCGGTGGTTGAGGCTCGGCACCGGCTCAAAGTCAAGCCGGGGCATATCTACATTATTCCGCCTAACAAGAAGATGGGGATTTCTCGTGGGGTCTTGCGGGTGATGACGCGGGATGCGGAGCACAAACTGCCGAGTGCGGTCGACTTCTTTTTGAGCGAGCTGGCGGTTGATTTCGGGGTTCGGGCGATTGGGATTATTCTTTCCGGGACGGGGGTGGACGGGACGCGCGGCATTCAGGAGATCAAGTCCGCGGGGGGCGTGACTTTCGCCCAGGACGAAGCTTCTGCGAAGTACAGCGGGATGCCGGTCAGCGCGTGTTCGACTGGATGCGTGGATCACGTGATGCCGCCGGAAGCGATGGCAGCGGAGTTAGTGCGTCTGGAAAAGGACCAACGGATGAGGGGGGTGACTGGCGATGAGTCGGGTTTTTCGGCAGTGGAGAGCGATTATTTTACGCAAGTTTGCTCGCTGGTGCGGGCGTACAGCGGGGTTGACTTTACGCAGTATAAACCGAGCACGATTCGCCGTCGGGTGAGTCGGCGCATGGCTATTCAGAAGAAAGAAACGTTGAAGGAATACGTCGGTTTTCTGCGCAAAAACGCCGGCGAAGTGGAGGCGCTTTTTCAGGATATTCTTATCTTTGTCAGCGGCTTTTTTCGCGATCCTAAGATGTTTGACGTCTTGAAGAAGAAGGTATTTCCGCAGTTGTGTAAAAACCGCCGGCAGGATTTACCGATCCGGATCTGGGTGGCGGGCTGCTCGACGGGTGAAGAGGTCTATTCACTGGCTATCGCGTTGCTTGAGTTCATGGAAAAGCAGGCGGAGCACTTTGATATTCAAGTGTTTGGAAGCGATATTAACGAGAAGATTTTGGCGCGCGCGCGGGCGGGGGTGTATACTGACAGCATTGCAGAGGATGTGTCGCCGGAGCGGCTCGGTCGTTATTTTACCAAAACGGCGGCTGGTTATCGCATTTCCAAAGCTATCCGGGACATGTGTATTTTTGCGCGGCAGGATGTGACGCGCGATCCGCCATTTTCCAATATTGATCTGATCAGCTGTCGGAATGTCATGATTTATTTTGACGCTGCCTTACAGAAGAAGGTCATTCCGATTTTTCATTATGCGCTGCGGCCGCAGGGGTTTCTTGTTCTTGGGATGGCTGAGTCCATTGGGTGTTACAGCGAATTGTTCAGCATTGTGGATGCGCGCCACCGGGTGTATGCGCGGAACGTATCCGCTCTGCGGATGGCGGTGTTTCCATCCGGATTTGCGAGTGGTGGTGCGCTGGCGTCTTCGGTTCAGCCTGTTGTTTCGAGGCAGGTCGCTGAGCCGATGCTGGGCGAAGTGCGCAAGCAGGCTGATGCCATCATTCTGAGTAAATTCTGCCCGAGCGGGGTGGTGGTGAATTCCAGTATGCAGATCCTGCAGTTCCGCGGCCAGACCGGGCCGTTTCTGGAAAATACACCTGGCGATGCCAGTCTGAATTTGCTAAAGATGGCTCGGCAGGGGTTGGCGGTGGAGCTGCGCCCCCTGATCTCGCGGGCCGTCAAACTCAAGCGGGCGGTCGAACAAGTAGGGGTGCAGGTGCGCGAGAATGGTCGCGTGCTTTTAGTGGACCTCAAGGTGATCCCGTTCTCCGTGCCGCCGGGATCCGAGTTGTTTTTTCTGATATTATTTACGGAAAAGTCATCGAAGGCGCTGGCCACTCCGAGGAAAGGTCGGGCCAGTCACGCTTCGCCACTGGAACGCGAGCTGGAGCAGCTTCGAGATGAGATTTCGGCCAGCAAGCTGTCGTTGCAGACGATTATTGAGGAACAAGAGGCCACCAACGAGGAACTGCGGGCGGCCAGTGAGGAGGCGCTTTCGAGCAACGAGGAACTGCAAAGCACCAACGAGGAACTGGAGACGGCCAAAGAGGAACTGCAGTCGACCAATGAGGAACTGACCACCCTCAACGAGGAACTGCAAAATCGGAATCTCGAGCTGCATCAATTGAGCGATGATTTGATCAATCTTTTCAGCAGCGTGGACATCCCGATCGTCATTCTCGGGGCTGACCTGCGCATCCGCCGCTTTACCCCCAAAGCGCGCAAGGTGTTAAATATCATTCCTAGCGACGTTGGGCGCCCGATCTCCGACTTGAAGTCGAATCTCGTCATCGATGACCTTCGGGGCATGATTGATGACGTGCTCGAGTCCCTCACGACCGGGGAGCACGAAGTGCAGGACTTGGAAGGCCGGTGGCATGTGCTGCGCATTCGACCGTATAAGACAATGGATAATCGCATCGATGGTGTTGTGCTCACGCTCCTCGACATCGACGCCCTCAAGCGCAGTCTGGCCGAGGCTCAGGAGGCGCGCCAGTTTGCTGAGGCGGTCATCGCCACCGTCCGCGAGCCGCTGCTGGTTCTGGATAGCGGGCTGAATGTGAAGATGGTTAACCGGAGTTTTTGCGAGTTCTTTCGCACTCGGCCTCAGGATGCTGAGAATAAAAGCATTTACGAGCTGGGGAACGGGCAGTGGGACTTGCCGGCATTGCGTGAGCTGCTGGAGAAACTTCTGCCCACCCGATCGCCCTTTGAAGGATTCCGGGTCGACCACGAATTCCCAGAAATCGGCAAAAAGGAACTGCTGCTCAACGCCCGGTCCATGACCGCCCCGGGTCATCAGAACCAATGGATTCTGCTCGCCATGGAAGATATCACCCCATCGAAATAAATGATCATGAAATCCTCCTCCCCCCATTCGCCCGCCCGCCTGCAGTCCAAAGGTCGAAAATCCACGGATGACCGGCTTTCATCATCGATGACGGTGACCCCTCCCGTGGGTCGGCGGTTGCATTCCCTTCCGATCTTATCGCTTCTGGATGAGCAGCGGGAAAATCTTATGCTGCTCAAGCTGCAGAACGATCAACTGCGCGAAGTGCAATCCGAGCTGGAACTGACGCGCCAGCGGTATGCGGATTTGTACGAACTCGCTCCCGTCGGATATGCCACTTTTGATGCCAGCGGTTGCATTCGCGAGATCAACCAGACGGGCGCCCGCCTACTCGGGGTCGCAGCCTCCTCGTTGCTGTGGAAACCATTTGTCAGAAGGGTGGTGCCGGAAGACCGGCAGGAGTTTTTGGCGCTGCTTTGGCAGTGCCGACGCAGCAACACTCCCCTCGTCAAAGTCTTTGGAGTGCAGTCGGGTGACGGAACCATCTGCCAGGTGCAATGCGTCATTACTCTGGCCCCGGAACCCGGCCCGGAGGGAGCGTGGTATCACGTGGCGCTGCTTGACATCACGAAGCAACATGAGGTGCAATTGGCCTTACGGCGCAGTGAAGCGAAGTTCGGGCTGCTGGCGGAGAACAGCACCGAGGTCTTCTGGTTCCTGAATCTCGCTCCCCTCCATTTCACTTACATCAGCCCCGCTTTTGAGCGTATCTGGGGATTTCCGGTCGAGGAATTGCTGGCTGATCACACGCGGTGGATTCAATCCGTGCATCCGGAGGACCGAGCCAGCGTCACCCAGCAGTTTTACGACTGGGTCGAAGGCTCCGCTGAATCATTCGTTTGCGATTATCGGATTATTGTTGGCGACCATGAGATTCGATGGATTTCCACGCGCGGTAGTGCACTGCCTGGGCAGCCTGGGCAGCCGCGCCAGCTGGGAGGGGTCGCGCGTGACATCACCCACCGCAAAAAAACTGAGGAAGAATTGCGGCAGTCTAGTCGCTTTGCCTTGTCCACCCTCGAGGCCGTGCCTGCCGGTTTAGCGGTTCTTGACGAAGAAGGAATAATTTTAAGTTCCAACGAGTCATGGAATACACTGGTTCTTGCTGGTGCCGGATCTTTTCATCATAGTGCACCGGGCACTAACTATTTGCAGGCGTGTGCGGAGGCTGCTGGGGACGGAAGAGATGTGGCGTCTGCCTGTTTTACTGTCTGCAATTATCGCCACGCGTGTGCGGAGGCGGCGGTGGACGGCGGAGATGCGCCGCTGCGACTTGCTGACGGCATTCGCGATGTGATCAGCGGCCGTCGGACGCTGTTTGTCATGGAATTTTCCGCTGGGGTCGGGGAGGATCGGCGCTGGTTTGTCACTCATGTCACCGTGATGCGGGGCGACGGCCCGCGCCGTGTGCTTGTAGCGCATCTCGATATCACTCTGCGCAAACAGGCGGAAAAGGACATTCGGCGTATGAATGACGAGCTCGAGCGTCGGGTGGGCGAGCGCACGAGGGAATTGCAGGAGGCCAATGACGTATTGCAGCGGGAAATGGCTGCCCGTTTGCGGCTGGAGGAGGAAATCCTCGAGATCAGTGAATCCGAGCGCCAGCGCATCGGCCAAGATCTGCATGACGACCTCGGCCAGCAAGTGGCCGGCGCCGTCTTTCTGAGTCAAGCCCTCGCCCGCGAGCTCACGCTGCTTTCGTCGCCAGCCGCCGAGAGCGCCAGTCGGCTCATGGAAACATTGCAAAAAGCTCTGGATTTGACCCGAACACTGGCCCGCGGATTGCATCCGGTCGCCATGGAAGTCGGCGGCTTGAGCCACGCCCTCTCCGAGCTGGTCGAAAAAACATCCCAGTTGTTTGGGAATCGCTGCGAATTTTCCTGTCCACAACCAGTCAGCGACCTAGACAATACTCAGGCCACTCACCTGTACCGCATCGCGCAGGAATCTGTGACCAATGCCGTCAAACATGGTCAGGCCAGTCACATTGCAGTGAGTCTTACCGAGACGCCTCTGACGCTGGTTTTGAGTATTCGCGACAATGGCACCGGGCTCAATCACCCGGCGCCCAAGGCCGAGGGCATGGGGCTGCGTATCATGCGCTATCGTGCCGATATCATCGGCGGGGACCTCACTCTGGACTCTCCGTCCACCGGAGGCACCACCGTGACGTGCACGCTGCACAGACCTTTGAAGTCAAACTACACCAACCACTGACATGCCCGCAAAAAAATTAGAAAACTCTGGAGTAAAATCACCGCGGATATTCATCGTCGATGATCATCCTGTTTTCCGAGAGGGGTTGTCCAAGGTCATCGGACAGGAGCCGGATTTGGAAGTCTGCGGGGAGGCGGACACCGCTGCTGAAGCATTTTCCAAAATCGACGCTTTGGCGCCTGATCTGGTGATGACAGACATCGGTCTGCCGGGCAAAGGCGGGCTGGAGCTGATTCAGGACATTCATGCTATTAATCCGACCCTGCCGGTGGTGGTGGTCTCGATGCACGAGGAAAAGCTGTATGCGGAGCGGGTCTTGCGGGCCGGCGGTCGTGGATATGTGATGAAACAGGCCGGTCCCGCCAAAATGTTGCAGGCCATTCGCACGGTGCTGTCCGGTCGCATCGCCGTCAGTGAGGCCATATCAGCCGGGATCCTCGACAATCTCTCGCGTCCGCCGGCCAAGGACGGTGGTCCGGCCATGGGTAAGTTGAGCAATCGAGAGTTCGAAATCCTGCGCTTGATCGGGCAGGGGCGGGATAGTCATAACATTGCCGAAGCACTCCACCTCAGCATCAAAACCGTGGACACGCACCGGGGCAATATCCGGATCAAACTCGGCCTTAAGAACAGCACGGAACTGATCCACTACGCCGTACGATGGGTGGGGGATGAGGTGTGACCTCCGGTGCGGGCGTTCGGTGAGGCTCGCCAGTATCCACAGTCAGATTTTTTCTGAAAACCGCCGGGGCAAACCTCCAATTGTTGAGATTGCCTCAGACGTTATGATGACACTCATAAGCAAGACCGCTGAGGACGTCGGCACCACATGTGCCATTCCCCTTTCCCTCCCAAAAATTCTATGGACCCCGGAGGCGGATGTATCCCCTCCTCCCCACTCCGCTTCCGGGGCTCCATGGAACCATTCATTTCCTGCGGGGAATATTCCCTGAGTCAGCGAATAACTGGGTTGTCCATTTTCGCGGACGCATTCTAAGGGCGATGCACTTGGCTATTGTATGGCAGTCAGTTGGGACATGGGTCGTGGCTAGGTGGCTGCGATAGGGTGCTCGGTTTTCTTGTTAGGCTCAAGAACCGGAATCAGGATTTTCGAACGGAGTCCGGTTCGGTGACTCAATCCGTCCTCGACGCAATCAGGGGTATCCGCTCGTCTGTTGAAATGACCATCGTCCGCAGGATTAGGTGGTCAGAAATAAGATGAAGAAAGATTTAAGAAAAATGAGTGTATGTTATGAGGTGTTTTGCTGGATTGAGAAATGAGCGGGTTGTGAGATGATAAAAGTGTAAGTTAGTCGCTAACTTATGTTGATATCATGGTCTCTGGAGATGGCTGCGCCTCCCTCCTCCTCCTCGTACTGTCTCTGGAGTGCCATGGTATCTTCCCTGTTTCCGATCAAGCTATTACTCACATTACTCATTCCGATCATGCCTCTCTTACAGTCTTCTGTGTTACCTTTGTCTTCCTTCTCAGCCCAGCCTGTCGCGGTCGATTGCGGGGTGGATCAACTCGCTGTTGCGGCTGTTGTTCACGCGCCACGGACGCAGGTCTTTGAGCGGTGGCGTCGTTTTGATGAGTTTCCCCATTTTATGAGGGGTGCGGATGACGGTCTGACGACGGGTGGTAGCCGCATGGTGTGGCGCATCCGGTTCGACTGCGGGTGGTACCCATGGGACGCAGAAGTAAATCTGTTGTCGCTGGAGGATGGTATTTTCTGGCAGCACAACGGCGGGGGGCGGCCATGCCGGAACGCTGGCAGCGTTGTGTTCAGGTCGGAGTCGAACGGGGCGACACGGATTATTATCTCTTGTGAATTCCAACCGCCGGCAGGAGCCGGTCCGCTGGCGGAGTCTCTCGACTCGTTGGCCGTTCGGTTGCGGAGTGGTCTTGAACGATTCTACCCAGTTGCGGTTCAGGAGCCTGAAGTCGAGGCAGATGGAATGGCGCGTGCTGTGGTCAGCGGTGGTCTCGAACTACCCGATTGGAAACCGCCCGGCTGTGGATTGTTTCATTACACGCCGATACCAGCGTAACATTCGGCGGCAGGTCCAGGTTTTTCGTCAGCACCTGCCCCGGTGGGGCGGATGCTGGCGCGTCCGTTTTTATTTCTGCGCCATCAGTTTTTTCGCGGATCTGTAGCGATTCAGCGTGGGATTTTCAGGAATCAGGGGCCCCCGGCCTCTGGTATGGGGAGAATTTGCGACCTAGAGATCGGCGTGATCGAGTACGCGCGGGGTGAAGCGCTTTTGGGAATCAGAGTGTGGTTGAGAGTTGAGGATCAAAACAAACGGATCGGGGGTGAGGCGGGTGCGGCGGATGGCCTGATATCAGATTGGAGCTTAAAGCCGTCGGTAATTGCCTGAAGGGGCTGTTCAGTCGCGGGATGGATTGGCGTGCGATGTTTTGCCGGATTGAGGAGAATCCGATTGATGGGATGCTTAGGGGTGAAGTTAAGCGTTGTCTTCACTGATTGCCATGGGCCCTGGGGGCGGGTGCAGCCTCCTCCCGAGTCCGTCTCCGGGGTTCCATGGTGCTAAGGTGTGAGTGGTTTTTTGATATGAATCCTTCCCTCTTGCAATCCATGACACCATTTTCCCTCATTTCCTCCTCTCCCATTATTGAGGCTGATTCCTGTCTGGTGAATGGCCGGGTTGATGCCATCACTGTTTCCACGGTTATTCGGGCACCGCTGCGGCATCTTTTTCAACAGTGGCGCCGTTTTGATGAATTTCCCCATTTCATGAGAGGTGAGGAGGATGGATTTATCTACGGCTGGAGTCGGCTGGTCTGGCGGATTCATTTCGATGGTACATGGTACCCTTGGCATGCCGAGCTCAGCCGACAGCTGGTGAATGAAAGCATTTTCTGGAGGCAGGAGAGCGATGGTCGGCCTTGTGCCAATTCGGGTAGTGTCCTTTTCAGTCCTGACATCGGCGGGGCTACGCGCATCACTATCAACTGCGAGTTTGAGCCGCCCGCGGCCTCTGGGTCGTTGGCTGAATCGATGGATAAGTTGGTGGTCCGGCTTCGCTGGGGTTTGGAGCGTTTTCAGGAAAGTGTGCTCGACGGCGCGAGTGGTTCCTCTGTAGGAGTTTGCTCGTAAGCGGTGGCTTGATGGTGCTGGCTCCGGCGGGAGGCTGTTATTGTTCTGGTTTTTGGATCGTGGTGCAGGTGTTGTTGTCGGATGTGGTACGGAGTTTCGCGGGCCGGAGGTTCGGTATACTTCTCTGCGTCAAATTTTCGGATTCTGTAAGGTCTGAAAATGCTCTGTCACCAGTGTTTTGAGATGTTCCCGGTTTTTTCCATTCAGCGATTAAAGGAACCCATCGAGGGCGTCGGTAAACAGCGTGAAGTTTGGGAAGTGTTTGTTCCGCAGGCATCGGGCTTTGACGAGACGCCAAACACGCTCAATGAGATTAAGGTTGGGGGAATAGGCCGGAAGGTAAAGGAGCTCCATGTCGAGCGCATCTGCCATTTCCATAACCAATCGGCTGCGCTGGTAACGGGCATTGTCCATCACCAGCGTAATCTCCTCTCCGGGATACGTGGCACTGATTTTCTCCAGAAGTTCGCAGACTACTTCCGCATTAATCGATCCGGCTGTCCTAATGCTCACGAAATCATGGTCGCGTGTCTCAACGGCGCCGAGAACGCTGTAACGCTGCCGCCCACTTCCACTTGGCACAAAGATCCGGGTGAAGGACCAAATCATGCCCAGAAAGGCACCCAATACGAAGTGGGCGGCATCAACGAAAAAAACTCGACGCTGACCCTGCTTCGCTTCTTCCAGGCGAGGCAGGAGCTCTTCGTTGAGAAAATCAAATTGCAGTTGGGCATCGCATCCTCCCGGAACGGCAGCGGTTTTGCGGAATTTCAAGCCGAGCCGCACCATGATCCTTCTGGCTTGCGCATCGGAGAGGCGGATTCCGCTGATCTCCTCCATCCTCGCAGCGCCTTCGCCAGCCGCCCCAACAGGTTTGTCCCGAAAAGAGGCACGAAATTCTTCCATCCAAGGCTCTACGCTACTCGTGGGTCGGTACGCGCGATTTTCCAGCAGTCCCGGAAGTCCACTTTCACGGTAGATCTTCAGATAATTTGTCACCGTATCATCGGAGAGGTTCAGCGCTTGGGCAATCGACCGGTGAGGAACACTCAGATCGTGCAATCGCACCGTCATCAATCGGCGATGCAGGCGGGGCTCTGTCGTAGGATCATCAAGCTCTTCCGCAATCGCCGCGCGGTCCTCGTCGCTCAGTTCAAGTCTTATCATATCACGCATGTTATACATACATCTGATGTTATCAAGCTATATGCGCAAAATCGGAAAATATTACGCAGAGGAGTATAATTTAGAAGAAATTGTGAAGGAACTCATGGAGCTACTTTGCCCAGACTTGTGTCCACTCCATAAATAAGATCATGAGCAATATTATGCTGTGCGCAATTGGCATGCGAGTCGAGCAGGTAGCAAATCCGTTCACTAGCTATCTCCGTATTAAAGGCAACAGACGATCTGAGAAAGAAAGGATACCGAGTGAAACAGCAGCTTGTATCCGAGTGCAACATTGTGAATGGGAATTGAGAAAAGCGAAGACAGTAATGTGTCATTCAGAATCAGATGAAATTGCAACGAAAGTGGAGGCGCTGGTTGGCAAAACAGTTGTAGGGTTCAGCTGGCATTGTAAATGCATTGAAGAAGGTCCGGAACATGGGGGGGTATTGTGGGCATTCATCACGTTTAGCGACGGATGGGATATTGTTTGCTATCCATACGAACAAACAGCAAGTGGGGATAGCGAGGACGGAGAAGCAGCATTTAGGGTGCTATTTTCTATACAAGCCGCGGACAAAGAGCTGATGTTCTTAGAGACAGGAGAAGTGAAATGCGTCGACCAAATAAATGATGGCGCGCTGGGAGAGGCCAATTAGAACGAAGCATGGAGTCGCCGAGGTTGACGCGCGATCCCGACCCTGCCAAAGAATTGTTGTGGCAAGCGGTTCGTGAGCATTTGCAGAGTTAGTGTATCCGTCCGGGGAAGCGCCCTGAGGAGCATGGCGCCGATGGCGCGGCAGTTGCTCAGGCCGCTGCCTGGGATAGTTGTGGCGCGGCACCACACCGGCCTGGAATGTAACGTAAGCGTCTCAGCAGTCCATGTTGGCGCCAACGTCGGTGGCGCCGATCGGAGGTTGGAAGGCGGCAGTCGGTCCCGGTCGGCAAGCCCTCGGTTGAGCGGTGGCCGGAGGGGAGCTAAGCAGCTGGTTGGCCTGAACGGTGGCGCAGCCAGGCGGCGGGTGTCAGCGAGGGCACCTCTGAGGTGGTGCCGTTGGCCAGGCGGGGACCGACGTCGGCGAGGTACTCCCTGGGATTGATACCAAGGCGTTTTGAGGATTCAATGACGCTGGCGATCGCGGCGACGCGTGGACCGGCCTCCCAGCTGCCGACGTGGAGCCAGTTTTTGCGACCCAAGACAAGGGGGCGGACTGAGTTTTCAGCCCAGTTGGTGTTGAGCTCGACCTCCCCATAGTCGAAGACGCGAGTCAGCTTCGGCCATTAGCTCAAGACGTAGGCACACGCCTTGGCGAGCTTGCTGCCGGGCATGCTGTCGGCTTGGGCGGACTCGATTCTTTGTTCGATCGGTTCGAGGAATGGCACGCTGTGTTCCTGCCTGCTCGCCAGGCGGACTTCCGACGGGGCGTTGGCTTAGCGCAACGTGCGCTCATGGGAGTAGAGTTTTCCGCTGGCTTCCACGATGCCGATCGCGTGGCGGCAGACCGGGCTTTTGGGAGCGTCCGTTTTCAGGACGGTGGCCAGTTGATGGAACGGGCGGCGAGCGTGGCTCCAGCAGCCCACGTGGATGAGGCCTTCGTGATCGAACTTGTCGTAGACGGCGTACCCGTCGGTCTGGAGCGTTCCCTTGTAGTTCCGGAGGAGCTCGACCGCGGCTTCGTAGCCGCGCGTGCGAACGAACTCGTAGGTGATGCGGCGGGCGGCGTAAAGACCCGGAGGAAAGGGCGGTTTAAAAACCGGAGGGGAAAGCGGGTGATTTTGGGATTGTTGGGATTGTTGGGAGAGGAGGGAAGGAGAGTGGGGTCAGTTTTCTGAACGGTCTTTCATGCGGTAGGAAGGTCCTTCGATGACGACGGTGTGGCCGCGGTGGAGGAGGCGGTCGAGGACTGCTGAGGTGATGGTGGCGGCTTCGCTCTCGATGAGTTGGGTGAAGTAATCGAGGTGGGAGAGGGAGTCCTTGGCGGCTTTGGCGGCGGAGGGATGGCAGTGCTCCTTGCAAAAGGGTAGGTGCAAAGCATCGAGCTGGGAGTCGAGGGCAGAGGAGTTATTTTTCATAGGGATGGGCTTAAGGCAGGTCGTAGGGGGTGAGGTCGACCGGATTGAGATCGAGATCGAGAAGGTCGGTGCGGTGGGTGAGGTGAAGGGGTCCGGAAGGAGGGCAGAGGCGGGCGCGTTGATGGAGGATATTTTCGATGTACTGGCTGGAGAAGGCTTGGCATTCGATGGCGTCTTGGAGGGCGAGGGCGACCTTTTCCGGGCCATGGATGTCGGCGAGGGCGACGATCTTGTTGATGTGCACGCGGGGTTGGAGATTGCGGGCGCTGAGCTGCTGGTAGTAGTACTCGGATTGGGGGCTGAGAGCGTAGAAGCGCAGCAGCCAGGTGGCATCGCGGGCGCGGCGGCGCCGGTCGCGAAGTTCCTTGAGGTGATCGGGGTCCTCGAAGTCGCGGCGGCGTTCGTAGCTCCGCGGATGGGTGGCCACCAGGGAGTAGGCGTAGTAGAGGCAGATCCTGTCGGCGAAAGCCTTGAGAGTCAGCTGTTGGGAGGCGTAAATGAAAGGCACGGAGTAGCGGTTGGTGTCCACGACCACCCGACAGCGGTTGGTGACGCGCACCAACCGGGTGACCGACGTGTCGGCCTCTTCGGTCGGCAGCGCTCGCAAGGCCGGTTGTTCCGAGGTCTGAAAGAGGTCGAGGGGACGTTGATGCGTTTCGCCGTGCAGACGCACGTTGGCCACGGTGTCCATCCACTGGCGCGCGGCGACATTGAGGGCGCTCAGACTGTTGGGAAGTTCCAGTCCGGCCAGGAAGTTCTTCTTTACGTAACCGACAAAGTTTTCGACCCGGCCTTTCTCATTGGCCTTGCGCACATTGCAGGCCCGGGGTTCAAAGCCGTAATGAGCTGCAAAGTCGAGGTAACGCGTATTGAAGACTGCCTTCTCGCCCTGAAGGTGGCGTAGGACGCCGGTCTTCAGGTTATCGATCATGATGGCCCCGGGCGTGCCGCAAAAAAAGGCCAAGGCGTTGAGATGGCAGGCGAGGAAGTGTTCCATGCGCTCCCCACAGGTGAACTCCACGTAAGTCTGCCGGCTGTGGCAGAGGACCATGACGAAAAAGGACACCCTCCGTCGCGTGGATCCCAGGGAGATGGTTCCCGCATAGCCCCAGTCGACCTGAGCCGCCTCGCCCGGGGCGAAGGCGAGCGTCAGGTAGGCCGGCCGGCGCGGCGGTCTCACTGCCCTCACGTACTCTTTGACGATGCTCGCGCCCCCGGTGTAGCCCTCTTCGCGCTGCAGGCGCTGGTAGACTTGGGTCGCACTGTACGGGTAGCGTTCCAGCCAGCGCACCACCGTCGCCTTGTGGGCATCGAGCTTGCTCGCTCGTTTGGCGTAGCGCCGCTGGGTAAAGCTCTCCATCGCGGCATATTTGGAAACCGTATCGGGATGAAGGTTCAGTTCCTGAGCGATTTGCGTGTAGCTGAGCACCCCCTCGCGATGAAGCTG
>JALRGB010000438.1 GCA_023253575.1 Verrucomicrobiales bacterium | reverse complement strand
TTTTATAGGCTTCGAGGTATGGCCGGATGGTGGCCGGGATCTCGGCCAGTGGGACGACCTTCTGTTCCAGTCCGGCGAGGCGGTCGCCAGCGATGCTGCCGCCGACGAACATGGCGTATTTGTTGGGGGCGCGGCCGACGAAGCCGAAGTCGGCGTTATAGGGGCGACCGCAGCCATTGGGGCAACCGGTCATGCGGACGAGGATCGGGTCATTTTCGAGGCCGAGTTCGCGGAGGATGGCATCGAAGTGATCGAGCACGCCGGGCAGGGCGCGTTCGGACTCACTGAGGCTGAGGCCGCAGGTTGGCAGGGCGACGCAGGCGTGAGCGACGCGGCGGGTGGCGGTCATGCCATCGGCGTGGGGGACGCCGTGTTTGGCGAGGATCGCGTCGACAGCGGCTTTTTGCGCGGGATCGATGTCGGCGATGATGAGGTTGGTATTCGGGGTGACGACGAATGGCAGGCCGAGGTCGCGGGCGATTTCGTTAAAGGCGCTGAGGTATTGCGGGCCTTGGTCGCGATCGGTGACCCGGCCCATGCTGATGTAGACGGCGCAGAAGAGGCGGCCATCGCCCTGCTCGAACCAGCCGAGATTGTCTTCGACGGTTTCGAAGTGCAGTGGCTGGGCGGGGAAGGTTTCGATTCCCGGCAGGCGGCTGACGACTTCGGCGCGGAAAGCGTCGATTCCCATGGTTTCGACCGTATACTTCATGCGGGCATTTTTGCGTTCGGTGCGGTTGCCATGGTCACGCTGGGTGGTGACAACCGCCTCGGCGGCATCGACCACGTGGGCGCGCTTTACATACAAAAGCGGCTGCGCCAAAAACGGCCGAGTGCTGAGCTGGCCGTGGCTCATGCCAAAGCCTCCCCCCACCGTCAGCGTGTATCCATCCACCTGCCCGTCGATCACATGCGGGACAAAGCCCAAGTCCTGCGAGAAAATATCCACATCATTTTGCGGCTGGATGGCAATGCCGATCTTAAATTTCCGCGGCAAATACAATGTCCCGTAGATGGGATCACCTGTTTCCGCGGCATCGGGGGCGGCCGTGCGGGCGCGAACGGCGTCGTTCACGTCGACCGAGGCCCAGTCCAAATCAATCTTTTCACCGTCCAGCCAGATGTCGGCATACGACGAACTGCGCCAGAGAAACCGCTGGCTGATTTCTTCACTGAGCCGCTGCGCATCGGCGTGCACCTCGTCGGCAATCGGCGCGGCCGGCCCCATCGTATTGCGCACGACGTCGCCACACGCCCCCATCGTGGTCAATCCACTGCGGGCAATCCCCTTGATCACGGCCTTCAAGTTGCCCTTCAAAACACCATGAAGCTGAATGCCTTGACGGTTCGTCAGGCGCAATGTGCCTTCCGACAACACACACAAATCATGGTGAATCAGCCACTGCGCCGCCGAAATCCGGCCGCCAGGCATCTTCGAACGCACCATGAAACTCCACGCCTTGTCCTTCTTCTCCTTCGTCAAAGCCGCCCGCTGGTCGCGGTCATCCTGCTGGTACGTGCCGTGAAACTTTAAAAGAACATTCTCAGAATCATCAACATGCGAAAGCGCAGGGTCATGCAATTGCTCCGCGATCTGACCGCGAAGACCGTGGGACTCAAGCTTGATCTCTTCAACACTGGCTTTGGACATGGCTGGATAGGGAAATGATCTCATTACCACACCCAACAGGCACGTCAGGTCAGGAGATCACCTTCTATTAACCCATTACTCCGAACAATGCAACAATAATCCATATTGTCTATGGGATAAGTCGAGATTGTGCGCGGTCAGAGCCATTTCATGCGCCGGAAAAACCACAGCATACCAGCCACGATGGTGGCTGAAGCCATCCAAAACAGCAAATACCCATAGCGCCACGTTGTTTCCGGGAGGATGTCGAAATTCATGCCATAGACGCCGGCGAGGAAGGTGAGCGGGAGAAAGACGGCGGAGACGCAGGCCAGCACCTTCATGATTTCGTTCATGCGGTTGTTGACGGAGGCGAGGAAAAAGTCGCGCACGCTATTGCTGACTTCGCGGAGGTCATCGGTTTGGTCGATGGCGTGAATGGAGTGGTCGTAGAGGTCGCGAAAGAACATGCGGGTATTGTCATTGAGCAGCGAGCAGTCGCTATGGCTGAGCTGGCTGACGATTTCGCGCATCGGTCGGATTTTCCGGCTGAGCAGGATGACATCGGCGCGGAGGTGGTGCAGTTCGTGGATTTCGGTGCGGTCAGCCCCGTTTTCGAGGCTTTCATCGAGGCGTTCGAGCTGGCTATCGAGGGCGTCGATGAGGACGAAATAGTGGTCGATGACGGCATCGAGCAGGGCCCAGAGCAGGTAATCGACGTCCATGTTGCGCAACCGGCCTTTTCCCTCGCGAAGCCGCTGGAGTACGGGGGCGAAGACTTCGGTGGAGGTCTCACAGAAAGTGATGACCATGCGGGGGGCGACGTAGAGGGCGAGGTGTTGATCCTCGATGTGACCGGTGATGGGATCGAGGCGGAGGAGGCGCAGAGTGATGAAGAGCCAATCGTCGGCGCGGTCGAGTTTTGAGCGGCCATTGCCATTGAGGATGTCCTCGATCAGCAACGGATGCAGGCCGAAGCATTGGCCGAGCGCGGCGATTTTGTCCGTTTCGCGCAGGCCGGTGACGTGCAGCCAAGTGGGGCGGGCTGGATTTTGGAAGTGCTGGCAATCCTGCGGGTTATCGGTGCGCAGGGCGCTGAAGTGATCGGCGCCGTAGGTGAGGATGGAGATCTCGGTGGCGACTTCCGGGTGGGCGCCGACGTAGGTGGGGGTCCCTGGTTCTTGGGCGGGTGGTTTCAGTTCATGACGCCGTCGCTGGTGGTGTTTATGGTGGCCGCGGGTTCGGGCGGGTTTTTCTCCAAGTCGAACCTGTGCCTTCAGCAGCATTGGCAGAACGACTACAAGACTGATCTTCAAGGATTTGCTCAAAGGCACTTCAAGTGGGAGGCTTTCTCAGGGGGTAACCCGAACGGCCCTGTTCTGGTGGCGCTTCAATGCCGAAACGACTGCAACGTCAACTTTGAGTATCCAGCATCTCCGAAGGGCGACAAGGTGGCCTTCACCATTGAGAAGGTGCTGGAATACCTGCCACGCAGCAGGTCAATCCTGATTCGCCCTCACCCACGGGAAAGGCACCTGTTTGAAGGCCAATCTCCCCCGCCGGGATGCGGCTGGTCAATGGGCGGAACCTTGCCTGAG
>JALRGB010000427.1 GCA_023253575.1 Verrucomicrobiales bacterium | reverse complement strand
CTCGGCTTCTTCTGTCACGGTCGGGTCGACGGTGGAGGTATCGACGGTGGAGGTATCGACGGTGGAGGTATCGACGGTGGAGGTATCGACGGTGGAGGTATCGACGGTGGAGGTATCGACGGTGGGGGTGTCGACGGTGGGGGTGTC
Source organism: Verrucomicrobiales bacterium (assembly GCA_023253575.1). Taxonomy (GTDB): domain Bacteria; phylum Verrucomicrobiota; class Verrucomicrobiia; order Verrucomicrobiales; family V1-33; genus CAJBME01. The sequence continues at coordinate 7,250 of JALRGB010000427.1, read as the reverse complement.
GACGGTGGAGGGCGGTTGACTCATGAGGGCGGCGAGGAGGGTGGTGGCCTCGGTGCCGGTGGAGGAGGTGGAAGAAGGGGGTGGGGTAGCGCGTGCGGAGGCCGGGGCGCGCACGGTTGCGGGCTGGGGCGCGACCGGTGGCAGGGTGGCTCCGGCGACGAGGAAAGTGATGCGGGTCTGGCCGGAGACGGCGGTCATTTCACGGTGGACCGGAGCTTGGAGCACGCGGGAAACCATGGTTTCCTCCATTTTGGCGACGGTGGGGAATATCTTAATTAACTCCGAGAAGGGGCTGTGGAATTCGGTGAGGCGCAGTCCGTAGACGGGGTCGTGATCAAGCTGTGCGCAGTATCCTTCATTTTCGCGGATTCGGGCCAAAGATTCGGCTTTTTCTATAAGTGATATCCCCTTGACCTTCTTGTGGTAAAAGTCTGTTTTTTTCAGGAAATACTGATAAAGTATCTTCTCTGCGGCATTGGCTCCGTGGAGGTGTCGAACGGCCTCGAGAATTTCCATACAGAGATCATTACTTTCTTGAGGGAAGAGGAGTTGGGCCTTGGGGGTCAGGCGGTAGGTGAGTTCGGGGCGGCCGGTTTCTTTGGCTCGGCGCCAGGTGTCGAGGTAGCCGCGTTTTTCTAAATCGATGCAATACTGTTTTACGCCCATGTAGCTCATGTTGAGGGCGGCGGCGAGGTCGCCGACGGCCAGACCATCGGAGCGTTTAAGGGCGTCGAAGATGGCGACGATCTGAGGTTTAGCCAAATCACGCAAAGTTCTGAAAAACATAACGAAATCTCCTTGATCTAATGGGGTTGTTGAACTTGGCGGCTGTACGCAAGTCCTCAGGATTGGTCAATGGGGTTATTGCTCATCAGTCATTTTTAGACTGAGCGGGAGCGGGTCCGAGCATGGGTTGGGGCGATTTTTTTTGCTGGGGCTATGGGGGAGGGGCTGAGAGGTTGATGGCGGTCTGCCAGGCGTGTTGGACGCTGGACCAGTCAGGAAACGCTAATGATCCAAAGGCGAGATTGTGGGGGACGCCGGCGGCTCGGCCCATTTCCAAGTCACGTTCTTTGTCACCGATGTTCCAGCTAGCGGCGAGGTCGAGGTTATGATCGCGGGCGGCTTCCATGATCATGGCGGGGCTGGGTTTGCGGCGCGGGTCTTGTCCATCGAGGCCGGTGCATACGTAGATGCCATCGAAGGCGGCGGCGGGGCCGAGGGCCTCCTGCATCCGGGTGTGGATTTCATCGAGGGTGGCCATGGACATCAACTTTTTGCCCACTCCTTGCTGGCTGGTGACGAGGATGGATTTCCAACCGTGGTTTTTCACAGCGGCCAGCATGTTGCGCACACCGGGGGTGAAATGAAAATCCTGCCATTGCAAGACGTAGCCGGGGCCGGGGGAGAGGTTGACGGTACCATCGCGGTCGAAGAAAAAGGCGGGGCTGGGCATGGAGGCGGGTGGGGACATGAGTAATGCTTAAGGAGGAGCAGGCGGCAGGTGGGAGCAAGTCAGGACGCGGGTTTTTCCACGAGGCCGGTCAGACGTACGGTGTCGCCCAGCGCTTTCCATCGGACGGAGGCCAGTCGTACCGAGCCACCAGCGAAATATCCGGCGTCGATGACGGGGCGGCCGGTGCCACACAGCAAGGGAGCGACGTAAAAGACGGCTTCATCGACCAGTCCCTGAGCAAAAACCTGCGCGAGAATGGTGCCGCCGCCTTCGATCAGGAGCGTGACCACGCCCTGGGAGGCCAGTATTTGTAGGATTTCGGGAAACGATTCGCCGCCCATGACCAGGGTACGATCTCGATGTTCATCGGTGAAAAGCTGGGCTCGGGCTGGGAGGCGTCCGCTTTTGGACAGGACCACGCGCCAAGGTTGTTGTTTTCCAGGGCGGGGCGGACGTAGGGTGAGTGCTGGGTTGTCTTTTCGAAGCGTTTCTGCTCCGATGAGGATGGCGTCGGCCTGACGTCGCAGTCGTTGCGCATCCGTGCGGGCGAGCTCGTTGGTGATCCACTGGCCTTCGCCCCGGGGACGGGTCAGCTTGCCATCTAGGCTGAGTCCGGCTTTGGCGATGACCCACGGTCGTCCCGTGGTGATGAATTTCTGCCATGGAGCGAGCAATCGGCGGGCCTCCTCTTCCAGCACGCCGCGGGTCACTTGTAGGCCGCGTTCTGTCAAGAGGCTGGCTGCCCGGCCGGCATGAGCCGGATTAGGGTCGTCCATCGCCCATACGACGCGGGCGAATCTGGCTTCGATGACGGCGTCGACGCAGGGCGGAGTGCGGCCGTGGGTGGAGCATGGTTCAAGGGTGACGTAGAGGGTGGCGTCGGCGCAGGCGGCGGGGCCACCGGCGGCGGTGATGGCTTCGCGTTCGGCATGAGGCTGCCCGGCTCCGTGGTGCCAGCCTTTTCCGAGAATGGTGCCGTTGGGCGAGACGATAACGGCGCCCACGGGAGGGTTGGGGCTGGTCAAGCCTACGCCTTTTTTTGCCTCGCGCAGGGCGATGGCCATGAAGGAGTGATCGATTTCCATTGGCGGGAGCGGTTTAGCAGGTGATCCAACGGGTTTTTTCGGGCCATGGTTGCCGGGAAATGGGGGGCGGCGAGGAGCCGGGTTGGGGCCATCCGAGGAAGAAGAACCCCAAGCCATGTTCATGGGTTTCGAGTCCCAGCACTGGTTTGGCGGCCTCGGTGTAGACGAGTGGCGGGGTCGACCACATGGCGGCTAGGCCGGCGGCGTGAGCGGCGAGGTGGAGGTTTTGCACAGCGCAGGCGACGGCCAGTTGATTTTCGAGCAGCGGGATTTTGCTGTCGGGGGCGTGGTGGCAGGCGAGGATGATGGTAACGGGGGCTTGGTGAAAGAGGGTGGTGAGTTTCGCGCGTTTTTCCGGCCGTTGTTGAGCGGCGGGGGTGACGAGGTCGTAGACGGTGGGGAGGTGAGTGGCGAGGCGTTGGCGGGCTTCTCCAGTGACGATTAAAAACCGCCATGGCTCGGTCAGGCCGTGAGTCGGTGCCAGACACGCGGCCTCCAGCAACGTCGTGAGCAAGGCGCGGGGCACCTCGCGGTCTGGATCCATCATGGCCGGTTTCCACGAGCGGCGATCCTGCAGCGAGGCGAGGAGCCGTGCTTTGGCGAGAGAGGCGGGAATTTCGGTTGCGGGCGGTGCGGTCACCACGCAAGCGTTGCGTTTCCCTCCCTCGTCTGCAACCCCAGTGTGGAGCAGATCCTTCATCCGAACACAACCTACCACCCTACTACCACCATGGCACTCTCCGTTGGCACCAAGGCTCCTGACTTCACCCTTAAATCCAAAACAGCCGAAGGACTGGCTGATGTCACGCTGTCAGCAAATTTCGGCGTCAAGCCGACTGTTCTTTTGTTTTTCCCCCTTGCCTTCACCGGCGTCTGCACCCAAGAGCTCTGCGATCTTTCAGGCGGTTTGGAGGCCTATGATGCGCTCGGAGCCGAAGTCGTGGCCGTCAGTGTGGACAGCCCTTTTGCTCAAGAAGCTTGGGCCCAGAAAGAAGGCATCAAGATCAAACTGGTCAGTGACTTGAATAAATCCGTCACGGCTGCTTATGATGTGGTGTTCCCGGCTTTGGCCGGTATCGGCGACACATCGGCGCGTGCGGCATTTGTTATTGACAAAGAAGGAGTTATTCAATATTCAGAGCAGACTCCAACTCCGAAAGATCTGCCAAACTTTGAGGCAGTTCGTGCCGCGCTGGCCGCTCTCTAGTTCGATGCGAGCCGACTGTCCGGATCGTCCCGGATGGTGGTGGTTTTGCCCTCCCCTTAATTTACAAGCCGTCATGATGTCGCGACCCCGGGACTGGTGGATGACGGCTGGGGCCATGAGTGTCTATTTTTGGGTGGCCGGCTGCGGACCTTAGTCATTGTTTGACGTCGGCGGTGGCTTGAAGGGGATAGGGCTCAGGTATGAAAGACGGCGGCGAGGTCGGTCGTGGGTGGGGTGGTTTCACGAAAGACGGGTCCGGTGGGCAGCCATGAGGCGGGGGGCGCTGCGGGCTGAGGGGGGGCGGATCGGAGCCGGGCGGTGGCAGCTTCGAGTGAGGGCAGGTATTTGCCGACGCAAGCCCGGACGATGGCGGGGCGGGTACGCTGGTCAAAAACGACTAGCAGTAAGGCTTCGGGGCCCGCGGCGGTGAGGAGAAATTCCCGCGAGGCTCCCTGGTAGTGCAGACCGGAGAAAGATTCCTCCCCGAGACGCCGGGCTAGGTGGCAGGCGGCGAAAAATGTGCCTGCGGCGAGGGCTCCGCTTTCGCCGTGGTCTTGGTGGGCATCCTCGCCTGTTTCGGCGAGGACGAGTCCGCTTTCGTGAAGCAGGGCCACCCGTCGTGCTTCGGCTTCGTGGTTGAGCGATTCGAGAGCTGCGAGCAGCGGTCGGATGGTTTCGGGGGTGAGGGTGAGATGGGCGGTCATGGCGGCGGGTCCGGCCATGGTCAGGAGGCGATGGTGGCTGTCGCGCCGACGGGGGGCGTTCCCGATGGGGCTCGCGACGTTGGGTTTCCGCCCGCGAGAGTTTCATGAAACTGTCGAAGAACGAGTTGTGAAACGGCGTTGAGGCAGGCAAACACGTTTACGCCGCGTTCGGCGATAGTTTCAAAGACTTGAAATGGTTTTTCGGGCCGGTTGAGCAGGAAGTCGAGATGCGCCCTGGGGGCGGCTTCGGGGAGGTCTCGTTTATTGTATTGGAGTACGAGGGGCAGGTGTTGCAGGGAGGTGGAATTTTCCGTGAGATTCCGCATGAGCGAGCGAGCGGATTCAAGGTTTTCCTCGAGGCGGCTGGCGGTGCTGTCGGCGACGAAGACGAGGCCATCGGCTCCGCGGAGGACCAGTTGGCGGGTGGCGTTGTAGTGGACCTGACCGGGGACGGTGTAGAGGGCGAACTTGGTGGTGTAACCGCCTATTTGGCTGGAGGTTACTGGCATGAAGTCGAAATAGAGGGTGCGGTCGGAGGCGGTAGCCACCGAGACCAAGTCACCTCGCTGCGCGGCATCGAGGCGTGCGTGCACGTAACTGAGATTAGTCGTCTTGCCGCTCATGGGAGTGCCGGCGTAGACGATTTTGAAGGTGACCTCACGGGTCTGGTGGTTGACGAGGGCCATGGAGGACCGCTGATGAGATGACTGCAGTGAAAGAGTTGAATTACGCAGCGGCGAGCATTTCGGCTAGTGAACGGACCACGAGCGTCAGCTTTTCCCTCACGCCCGGACGGAATGTGGGTTCGGCATGCAGGACGGCCAGACAGACATCACCGACCGCAAAAAAGCTAACTACTCCCTTCGCGGTGCGCAGGGTGAAACTTTGTTCCAACGCCGTGGGGTCGAGCTCTCTGACGAGGCTGGCGGTCTTCTCGAAAAGGACGGCGGCTCGCTCGCGGAAATGACGGACATCTTCGTTTTCCTGCGGAGAGGAATGACTGCACAGGCTGGTTCCCGGAGCCTGCACGAGGCAGGCGCGCAGGCCTTCGAGCCGGGAGGCGTGGTCGACCACATCCTGCGTGCTTAGCAACTGCCCGGTGGAGAAAACGGCTCGGAGCGAAAGCTGGATTGGGTGGTCGACGTATCCGAAGCTGAGGTCCTCGATGCTCGTTGTTTCTTGGCTCCGCAGCGGAGGATCTACGGCTGGCAAGGGGAGGGGTGGCTCCGCTGCGGTCCGGGCCGGGGTCGGCGGATCGAAATTATAGGAGAAAGCCGGCTTCAACTCAGGAGTGAATGAAGCGGCGGGGGCCACTGGGGCACTTGGTGGAGGCAGATCAACGGCGGCTGGCGGCGGAGAAAAGCTGAAGATGGGCGGCGGCGGTGGGACGGCGTGGGCGGCGGCTGCCAGCGGTGGCGGTGAGGCTGGCTCCGGCGTTAAAACCGGCATTTCTGGGGCCATGAAGCCAGCGGCGCCAAACGGTGACTGGGAGGCTGGCGGTACGACTTCTGGCACGGATTCAGTGGTCCGCAATGATTCGAGCGGCACGGGATCCTCGTCATATGGCATCAGGGGCAGATCGAGGCCCAGTCCGGAGCGGGCCCCGGCGCCGGGAGGCATGGCGAACGGATTGAGTAGAGGAGGAAGACTGGTTAGCACTGGCCGCGGGCTGGCGGGCTCCGGCGTGAATGACGGTGGGGCGAGCTCGAAAGCGGCGGGGTCGAGGATCGGAGCGGCCTCATCGGTGGGGAGGAGCAGGAACGAGGGGCGGGCGGGTTCGATCGGATCCAAGCTGCCTGGAGCGGGGATGTCGATCGGGGCGGCCATGGTAGCCGCTGGTTCGGGCGTTGCGACCAGCGGGCTATCGAGGGAGGCCGCGAGAGCGGCGACCTCATCGAGACGGGAGATTGGCACCTCGATGGCGGGCGGCGGGGCCGGTGCGATGAAGGAGCTGACGACGGGAGGGGGCAAGGTGGCGGTGGGCGTTGGTTCCGGGGAGGACTGGAACGGTTGGTCTGCTTCGGCCTGTATTGAAAACGGCGTGTGGAAGAGCGAGACGACGGGCGGGGCTGGGGGGATGAGTGGGGTGGCCGCGGGCAGATTCTCGAACAATTCGCGCATGGGCACGACGAGTTCCAGACCGGGCCGGGTTTGTTGAAAGGCCGGCTTAAATTTGGCGTCCAGCCCGTCCAAAAGTTCGTCGAGCCGCACGCGGATCCGCCCGCTGGCGACTTGGGCCATCAGGGGGGCGCTGGGCAGGGTGACGCGCACGCTGGCCGGCACTCGTGCGGGATCAAACCCGAGCGAGTCCAAAGATTGATTTTGGAGCAGCGCGGACAACGAGAGCGAAACCATGGTGATCGGCTCGGGCTGATCCAGCGCCGGGGATGCGTCGGAACTGGCGACCGGCTTTTTCGCAAACGGATCGGTGATGATTTCAGAGACTTCCGCCGGTGAAATCACGGCAAATGGTGATTCGAAGCGTTTGAAGCTTCCCCCGGACAGGCTGCGCAGGCTTCCGGATGACAGCGGGGGCGCCTGTGGCGGTGTCGCTGGCAACGCTCCGGCGGTGAAGTCCGTTCTTTGGAAAGGGCTGGTGATAGCGTCAGTCAGCGCCTCATTGACCGGGAAGACTGAGGGAAGTGGGAGAAGTGGGGGGACCGTCATACCCTCTGGCAGCTCCGCGGCTCCCGCCGGTGCTTCCGCCTCGTCCCGGGCGGGCGCCTCATCAGGCCGCCGGCGCGGTGGTGGCAGCTGCGCTTTCGAGGATCCTGGCCCGGATATTCCGGCCTCCTCCG